>JAJRVC010000037.1 GCA_024277475.1 Deltaproteobacteria bacterium | reverse complement strand
TTGAGTTCACGGTAGGACATGGCTGTGTCCATGAGCCGGGATCCCACCCGGGCGCCAAAAATCAAGGCCGGCTGATTGGCAAACTTAGCCGCGGTTTGTTCGAGATAATCAGCCAGCGGTTTTTCAGGTATGCTGATGGTTTCAGGGATGCCGTCGTCGTAAGCAGATAGCCAGGGTTTGTTCATAATTTCATCCTTCCACGGAGTAGAGATTCAAGCCAAGTTCAACCAGCTCTCCCGTCACTTCATCATACATCCTCTGCCACTCCGGGACTGGCGCCATTTTTACTAAATCATAAGCTTTATCAATACACTGTCCGGGATTACCACCGGGTTTATCAAATACGGATTCGTATTTCGCCAGGAGTGCAGTAATCATACGGTTGGCATCCTGGAGGGTCAAGCCCTGCCTGGAGGCCGCATGACCCACCTCGCCCATGAGGCGGACCTCCAATCCGGTGCCGTTGGGGGCGTTGCCGTCAGCCGAACCCACACCTTCCAAATGACCGCCGCTGACCGTGATAGCCAGAGCATTGGCAGCCACCTCATACAGAAGTTCCCTGGTCAGAGCGCCGCTTTTGGGATAGATATCGCACACGATAATGGCGGGTGCGTTGCGGGCAAAGGCCTGGCACACCACACTCTGGAGCCACATGCAGCCCCGTGTTGACGTCGCCACATTGTTGACGTGGATGGGATGGCAAAGATGATAGTCGGCCCGGCAGACGATATTGGCCGCTAAAAAGGAAGCCACCTGCACCACGGCGGCGCCCGGAGCATCCCCTCCCAGTCCACCCACCATGACACAGGCCAGGGAGGCGTTGCGCATGCCGTAACTCTCTGAATGGGCGGCGCGGATCATGTTGCCCCGGTCGATCATCAGTTCGTTGAACATGGCCACCAAATGGGCGTCGCAAGGCCGCAGATATTCGGGATGAGCCACCGCCACGTCTCCGATCTCGGAGACGCTGCTCTGGGCTGCGAGCATCCCCATCCCGGGACGTCCGACCATTTGCCGGCACTGGCGCAGATACTCAAGCTCTCGTTTGACGGCAAAGATCTCACTGACATCGGCTGATTTAACGCTATAACCATCGACTTCCACCAGTGAACCACAGGTGATCAAATCGACGATGGGTTCCTGGGCCCAACTCCGGACCGAAGGTAAAAAAAGCGCTTCCGGTGTCGGGACCCCCGGGTTGCCTGCCCAGACAAGTGGCGGCCTCGGGTCCATTATATTTCTGGCGAAAAGTGTGCGGGCGTCCTTACCCTCACCCATCACCAGTTCCTTGCGCATGGCACCGATACCTTCGTCCACTTCGCAAGCATCCAGCTCAATGACCCGGCCGTGGGAAAGCGAATAAACCCCGGTATTGATAATGAGGTCCCGGCCGGCCTTAAATACCCGGTCCACCAGGTCCGGATCGTCAGGAGTCAGGGTATTGACATCCCAGGAAAGTCCATATTTATCCACCACTTCCCGGGTCATCTCGACGATGTAATCAAAATCCCAATCCGCTTTTTTAACTTTAGGTCCGGTTTCGGCTCGCTGGACGATTTCAAGATAGTTCCTGATCATGAAATTGCTCCTCTCATTTTGATTTTTTCACCGTAGAGTTCGCAGAGAACGCCGAGAAAGTCCTCATAAAATCTAAAAAATAATTATAAATAATCTGTGCGACCTCTGCCATGAAATATTGCTGACAATGTTTCATACGAACCCGGTTGCCGGCAGCCAAAGCGAACCGTTTAATCAGAAAAAAAACTACATTTTTATAATAATTGATGTAGAGCATATAAGGCATCTAAAGTGCAAAATTCTGAAACCTGACACCTCCATTTTCCTACAACATGTTGTCATAAAATCACGGCTAAGCGCCCATATCCTTTACCGCTCTCCTCTGAAATACGGCACGGCCAATCGACTGGGCTCTTCCGATGTACCTCGTTTGAAAACCATCAGCAGAATAGCCACCACATAGGGAAGCGCCAGTAAAAGTTGATAGGGAAGTTGAACCCCCACTCCTTGCACCTGCAGCTGGAAGGCTTCGAGAAACGCAAATATCAGGGCAGCGATCAATAGGCCGGTGGGTCTCCAGTTGCCGGCAATGACGATCACCAATGCCAGCCAGCCCCTGCCCGCCGTAATTTCAGGGATGAATCTCACCGTAGAGCCAATGGTAACGAACGCCCCGCCCAAACCGATCGACATCCCCCCGAGAACCACGGCAAGGTACTGACGCCACGTTACGCTCAACCCCTTGGTGTCGATAACCTTGGGGTTTTCACCCAAGCAGCGAATTTCCAACCCGTATTTGGTGCGATACAGAAAAAACCAGACTGCGGGCACCATCAACAGGGCCACATAGGTAAGTAACTTCTGGCAAAACAAAATTTCCCCCACATAGGGGAGGGACGACAAAAACGGAATCCTAACCACTTCAAAAATCGGAATTATGGGCAATTTGTTGCCCGAGCCGGCAAAGAAGGCTTTGTACAGGAAAAGGGACATACCCGACGCCAGCATGTTCAAAGCCAGGCCGGTCACCACTTGCTCGACTTTCAAGGTTGCCGCCATAAAAACCATGAGCAGGTTCATCAGCGCCCCGGTTAGAACGGCGCCGAGCAAACCCACCCAAAGGGATCCTGAGACGTAAGTGACGATGAAACCGCTGAAGGCCGACATGAGCATGTTGCCTTCCACTCCCAGGTTCAAAATTCCGGCGCGCTCTGTAACTAACTCTCCTAAGGCGGAGAGCAGCAAGGGGGTTGCAATACGCACCGTGGCCGCAAGAATACTGACGATAATCGTTGTCTGAAAAAAATCACCCATCAGCCTTTACTCTTTTTATTTCATAGCGCGTCAAAGCCGTGGAAGTTAGAAAGAACAACAAAATGATACTCTCTATGGCCGAAATCATGGCAGTCGGGACACCGGTAAAAATCTGCATTCGGATGCCGCCGTTCACCAGACCGCCGAACAGAACCGCCGCAACGATAACGCCCAGAGGATGCAACCCGGCCAGCATGGCGATGATGATGCCGGTGAATCCAAAGCCCGTGGAAATATCCGGCTTTAGGCGGAAGTGCAGTCCGAACACCTCGCCGGCACCGGCAAGTCCCGCTAGACCACCGCTGATCAGCATGACGATCACCATGGTGCGCCCCACATTGATACCTTTGAACCTCGATGCGATCGGGTTATAACCGATGGCTCTGATTTCATATCCTAATGACGTCCGGGTGATAAGCAAGAAAACCGCCGCCGCCGCAAGTATGGCGATGAAAAAACCGAGGTGCAGCCGCGAACCCGGCAGTAACAAAGGGAAATGGGCGGCATTCGCAATCTTGGGAGTTTGCTGATAAAACGAGCCGGCATCGCGCCACGAACCGCCCACCAGCAGGAAAGAGAGGATATAACGGATGATATAATTTAACATCACCGTGGAGAGCACTTCATTGACCGCGAAGCGGGCTTTCAGATAACCCGCCAGTCCACCATAGAGCGCGCCACCAAGGAATGAAGCAATAATTACAACCGGGATCAATACAACCGCCGATGCATCACTAAAATACGTGGACGCCCAATAGGCCATCATCGCGCCGGCGAACAGTTGGCCCTCGGCCCCGATATTCCAGATTTTGGCACGGAAGGCGATGGTGACCGCCACACCCGTTAAAATAAGCGGCGTCGACTTGACCAGGGTTTTAACGGTTGCATCCCAGCCGCCGAATGCGCCTTTATAAATCTGGTAAAAAGCCTTGCCGAGATCCGCTCCGGCAGCACTCAGCATCACAGCGCACACGATCATCGACAGGGCCAGGGCCAAAAAAGCCGAAAAAAATTGCCAACTGAGCTTCGGTTCAAGCCGAGGCTCTATTTTGAAACCGCCGAGGTTCATAAATTTCGTAAAACGTTAGAAAAACAGGTCTTTTTTTGAGCATTATCGGGCGTGGTGAAGCTATCTCGGAGCACAGGTTCCAGGTGTCGGGTGTCAGGAAGGTTAGACACAATAGCATATTCTGAACACTGACATCTGGAACCTGAAACCTTACTCCCAAAAGAGGAATAAAAATGGGATAGAAATTAAAGGCCCCAATGTGAGAATTTTCACCACCCTGCCTGAAACCTGACTGCCAGTGTCCAATTTTCATGCAATCCACAGAAAGTTAAGGAGTCACAGCTATTTTTCCAAGCTGAATGCCGAGGTCTGTAGTCTAAAAATTGATCATACCCGACACTCAAGTCCAAATTCATCAGTACCCGACCCTACCATCAGCAGGCCTATCTGCTGAATATCCGCTTCCGCCGCCGGAAATCTGCCCATGATTCGCCCCTTGTGGATCACAACGATGGTGTCGGCGATGTTGTACAATTCATCCAGATCTTCTGAAGCCATCAATATGGCACCGCCTTCACGCCGCTTTTCCAGCAAGACATGATGCATATACTCGATGACACCCACATCCAGTCCGCGCGATGGCTGGTTCGCCAGGGTGAGTTTTGCTTCCTTGGCGAATTCCCGGGCAACGATCAGCTTCTGAGCATTGCCCCCGGAAAGGGTTCGGGTAACGGCCTTTCCCGAGGGTGTCGCAATCTCATAGCCGGCAATGCACTTTTTGGCAAAGTCCGCAACGCGGGTATAATCGATAAACCCCCGGGATTTGAACCTGGCTGCGCGCTGGTTGCCCAAAATAAGATTTTCCTCAACTGAAAAGTCCGGCACCAGGCCTTCGGCCAATCGGTCTTCGGGAATAAAAGCAACGCCTTTTTCCTGAATATATTTCGGGCTCCGGTGGGTGATATCTTCACCCATCAGAGAAACCTGTCCCGAACGCGCTTTCCTGATCCCGATCAATGTTTCGAAAAGCTCCTTCTGACCATTGCCGGCCACGCCCGCAATCCCGACAATCTCCCCTCCCCTGACAACGAGATCAAGGCCCCTGAGCGCCTCCCGGCCACGGTCATCCCGCGCCCTGAGGTTTTGGATCGTAAGGACCTCAGGGCCCATGTCAGGATCGTCTCGGGTAAGGCTGACATCAATATTACGCCCAATCATCATGGCGGTCAACTCCTCACGGGTCGTCTCCGCAGTCTT
>JAJRVC010000632.1 GCA_024277475.1 Deltaproteobacteria bacterium | reverse complement strand
TGTAAGCCCCCTCATTATACGAATAAGGATAGCGAGTTTTTTTCCGAGATAGTTTGACAAATTGAGATAAATATTCAAATTAATCTGACCAGTTTTTTGGAGGTCTTTATTTTTGAATAAAAAAAGGGCGGTGAGTCTGCAAACTCGACCGCCCTGACAACTGCGGGCCTGTTAAGCCCCTATCTCAGTATGTTGGACGGATGTTACACTTTGTCGACGTTATCCTCAAGGATGTTTTTGACCAAGGGCGTAATTTTCATTGGCCCAAGCCTTCTCATTGCCCACGATGTCATCATTATAACGTCTGGGGGCATGGATTTGTTGAGCGATTTTTCGATCATTTTTTATCATCTTTGCTCGTAAAACGTTTCCGCTGTAATCAGTGCGGCTGCATTATCTGCTGTCGCCCTGCAACTCATTTTGATCGTATCCAGACCTCTTCCCGCGACATTAAAGCCAGGCTGACCCATCGTATTATGTGTGGCCGGTGGCCACCAGGCATACAAACTTCCCGGGGGCGGCACTGGCTGGCAAACCTCAAGCGCAAGATTCTTGCGTACTTCGGCATAACGGCTGTCCAAGATTTGCTTTCAGGTTATGACAACCTTCTCCGTCGTGGTCATGTACCAGTCAGTTGTTCGGTTTAAACAGCCCATGGGGTCTACATTACAGCAACCTACCTGAGTCTGCCGCTGCACCTTCAGGTTTTCCGATTTACGGTCGGCAAAACTTAACTTTTGGAGGTTCATATGACGGAAGAAGAAAAACAGGAGATTGCTGCCTTCAGGTTCAGCATTATCCATGACTTTGTTGGTTCCCATAAGCTTGAATATGGCGAACAGGAGAAGCTGCTTGCAGAAAAATGTGAGCGGCGGTGGATTATTCCGCATTCTCCCAGGACCAGCATTGGAAAGAGTACCATCTTAAGCTGGATCAAAGCGTACCAGGAAGGAGGGAGAAGGATCCAGTCGCTCTATCCCCAGGGACGGAATGATAACGGCAAACCCAGGCGATACGATAAAGAAACCAGTCTCACGCTTATCCGGCTTCGCAAGGAAATGCCGACCCTATCGGTGCCGAATTTCATCAAGGAAATCAAGGCAAGGAAGGTGTTACCCGGACTTGAGTTGAAGCAGACAACCCTGTACCGTTTTTTCCACCAGCATGGGATCATGACGGAAAAATCATTTTCTCATCTGGACAGGAGGAAATTTGAGGCGGAACTGCCAAATGACCTGTGGCAATGTGATGTCATGCACGGCCCAAAACTTGACGGTAACGGCCTGCGGAAACGAAAAACATATCTCATTGCTTTTATTGATGACCACTCAAGGCTTATTACGCACGGCAGATTTTATCCTGCCGAGTCGCTGGCCTGTTTTATCCAGGCCTTTGAGCAGGCGCTGCTGATCCGGGGACTGCCCCGCAAGCTTTATGTCGATAACGGCGCCGCCTTCCGGTCAAAACAGCTGGAATTTACCTGTGCTTCCCTCGGCATTGTTCTTATTCATGCCAAACCATATACCCCTCAGGGTAAAGGAAAAATAGAAAGGTTTTTCAGAACCGTTCGCAGTCAAGTCCTGCCGTGCTTCAAGGGTACTTCCCTTGAGGATGTCAACGAGGCATTCGACAAATGGCTCCGACAGGATTATCACCAGCGAAACCATTCCGCCACTGGCGAGTCACCGTTTAAACGATTTACTGCCAATATGGAATGTATCAGATGCGCCCCATCCGACCTGTCTGATCATTTTCGCAAGACAGTTCGCCGTCGGGTCAATAAAGACCGAACTGTCACCATCAATAATCGTTTGTTTGAGGCCCCGGTTGAGCTGATCGGCAAACGGGTGGAGTTGTTGTACCACGAGAACAAGCCGGAGATGGTCGAAATCAGGATGGGCGT
This sequence comes from Deltaproteobacteria bacterium, assembly GCA_024277475.1. The sequence continues at coordinate 2,644 of JAJRVC010000632.1, read as the reverse complement.
AAAATCTTTTGGCAGCCTGCAGCAGGTAGACCTGCATGTTAACTGCCGGGTCAAAAGAGATAAGAACTGTCAGATAGAAATCACGGCCCGGGAATCAACCCCGGAGACCGGCCAATTATGGGAGGGCGCGTGATGCAAAATAAAAATATCTATCGTTCCTTCTTCGGCCTCTCAAAAGATCCGTTCACCCCGGAAATAGATCGAAAGGATATCATGGAAACAGCGGCTGTTAAAGGTGTACAGAGCCGAATACTGCACGCAGTTGATATTGGTGCCGCAACGCTTGTGACCGGTGAGATCGGCAGCGGCAAATCCACCGCACTGCGCTATGTAATAGGCGAATTCCATCCTTCTCAGTACAGGATTGTTTATATCACCGCAACTTCCGGTTCGATTCTTGAGTTGTACCGGCAGATCTCCCATGAGATGAATATCGGTCTCAGCAGCAACTCAAAAGCGGTCATGACCAGGAGTATCAAGGAAGAAATTCTTGAGCTGGTACACAAAAAAATGAAAGTTGTGCTGGTTATTGACGAAGCTTCCCTGCTCCGTCTCAGTGTCTTTGCCGAACTCCATACCTTGACTCAATTTGAAAAAGACTCCAAACCACACCTGTCTCTCGTACTGGCAGGGCAGAATAACCTGGCGGACAATCTACGCTATAGAGACTCACTGCCGCTGGCGTCAAGAGTGGTTGGCAGAGCACATCTGAAAGGGGTAACCCGCATGGAAATGCAACAATATCTTGACCATCACCTTTTGTTAGCCGGAATAGAGCACTCGGTCTTTGAGGAAAATGCTGTTACTGCCATTCATCAAGGTTCCGGGGGCCTGTTTCGAAAAGCAAATCATCTCGCAAGAGGGGCTTTGATCGCTGCGGCCACAAGCAAGGCAACCATGGTCTCTGCTGAGCATGTAAGGCTTGCGGCAACGGAAATATTTTGAAAAAAGGAGAAGTACATGAATATTTATGAAGATGAACGGCTGGAAAAACAACTCCACGTGATCACTGACCAGATCGGTCACCTGATACTTGATTTAATCGCGGTCAGTCTGATGAAAGTCAATGCTGAAAACCAGATATTTAAAGAGTTTGAAGAGGCAAGGTCGGAAACGTTTACTGAAGAACCTGAATTTTAATGTCGACAAGAGAGTCTGCCGGAGAAAAAACTTCGACCGGCTCTCTTCTCCCGCTATCAGGATAAACAGAGAAACTTGATGGTTATTCTTATTTAATCAGGTAAGGTTGATCAGATTAATCCGGTGGTCAACAGCTGTCCGCTATCTGGAAAACAGGTTGGCGCAGGTAGGGTCTTAGTTAGTTAGTGTCTGTCCAGAAATGAGCAATTTTGTTCAAAATCAGGTAAGCGCAGACTCCGAGGACTGCGAAAAAAATAACCACAGGCATATAGGCGATATTCCGAGGATTATTTTTTAAAAGGATTACTTCGGATGTTAAATTGACCTTTGTTCTTTTATTCATTTTAGCCATTCTTTTTATTTAATCACCCGAGTCCACTACCCCGTCCATAGCTGCTTCGCAGACATCCTTGCCATCCGCATCCAGTCCACGCGTGAATATATTTTTGAGAGGGGCGATTACAATGCTAGTGGTCATACGAAAAACTGTTGCAATTACGCTGCCCACACCGACACCTATATGAGGCTCAAATATGTTGCCAGAAATTTTTATCGGCGTTGCCGCGGAAAAGAAATGGGCGGATTTTGGTGTCGGTTTCAGGTAAAAATCTATCAGGTCAGTTTTGAGATTCACCTGCCCCTTGCCTTCGACACGTATCTTACTGGTATCCAGCATAAACAGCTTTGACTCCACGATGCCGTCGACCAGTGAAAGGTCACCCGCCAGACAATTCACCTTTGACTTATTTCCCTTCATCATCACCGGCAAGGCGGCGCTAAGAATATTTACGGCCCACAGATCAATGGCGCCGGACTTATATTCCTCTGGAATAACACCGAATTGCAGCTGGCCATTTAAGTTTCCCTTGATGCCCTCGGGATTCTCCGCTTCAGAATTAAGCGTCAGTTTCAGATTAAATACACCCTTCAGGTCACTGTCGGCCTGGGTGCGCCTGGCAAGGACACCATAATCAAGTTGATTTATCTGCATGTCCAACCGAGTCAGTATACGGTCTTTTTCAGGCTTAAGCGAGCCCTGTATATTAACGGCTCCACCGGGTAAGTCGAGATGCAGTTTATCCAGAGAATACGTTCCATTCTCGAGGGAGGCCTTAAGCACTCCACTGCCAAGCTTGTCTGGTCCCGAGAGCACTTCTTCCACTTTGACTTCCAGAGAAGCATTAAATTTCTCGGCTAATTCCTGGTTGACAAGAAATTTTAACTCGTCTTCATCCGCCTCTTCTACCTTGTCCAGCTCAGGGCTGCCTTCATCAGGTGCTATGCCCGAATCCTTGCTGCCCGACAAAGCTGACCAGCCCGCCAACTGGAAATCATTCAATTGAATCGTTTCTGCATCAAAACGTGTTACAACATCGATCGGGTAATTCAGTTCACCAGCCTCATTCGTCGTCACATGGACAGCCACTTCTCCTTTTAGTACTGAATGAGTGAGTACTAGTCCTCTTCCTTTATCAGGATTAAAAAATACTATTTTTACTATTTT
>JAJRVC010000631.1 GCA_024277475.1 Deltaproteobacteria bacterium | reverse complement strand
TGGATGACAGGACCGTTTTTGTTATCTTCCTGATACCATTGCCCCAATTCTTCATAAAAATCCTCATGTATGGACACCTGGCGCGATCGCGGCCCACCCTTGTCGGCACTGCGGATCAGGATAGTTCGGGAGTCCCAATTGACATCATTCCAGGTGATCGTAAGCAGCTCTACAGCCCCGGGCCGCAAGCCCAGATAGTAGGATAGTTTAATCGCCCGGGCTACATGAGGGGCTGCCTCCTTTATTATCTGGTTGGTTTCATCGGCCGTGGGTGGGGCGATGATGGCCAGATCCTCTTTGGGCTTTTTATAATCGCGCACGGGGTTGAAGCGGATCAGCGCCGGGCGCCGGCGGGTGGACCAGTTGAGGATGGCCTGCAGATCGGTCAATTCGCGGTGGATGGTGGCGTCTTTGACACCGATTTTAATCACATTTCCGTCTTTATCCTTCTTTATACAGTTTCTGCGATAGCGCACATAGTCGTCGATGTCCTGGTCCTTGAGGCTGATGGCCAACTTGCGGCCGAAGAAAGGCAACAGGTTGGATTTGAGGCGGATATCAAGGTGTTTGGCCGAGTTGGCTGAAAAATTTTTATTGAGAAAATAGGTTGTTGCCAGCTCGCCGACGGTGGGGCCGATGCGCTCTTTCACGGGACGGCGCTTTTTAAGATTTAGTTCCTGATCCCTTTTTTTAGCGGCTGCTGCGGCTTCGGACCCTCGGCCAAAGTATTCTTTTTTGATGCGGGATTTGCCGTCATTACCCCGGACCCGGTAATAGCAGATCCAGCGGCCGTCTTTTAGTTGGGTGGTGGCCATATTAATTCCAGGTGACAGACCCAGCGGCTGTCTTTTCTTTGGTGGACTGACATAAATTAAATGCCTAAACTTCTTTCCATCTTGGGCGATAGTAATATTTGAAACAATAAAATTACTGGGGGGCGGCAGATGAAAAACAACCAAGCCGGCAATCGGACTGATTTCGTTGAAAGTCGTGTAATAGTCACAGCGTTGCTGATGTTACAGCCATATTGGAGCCAAAAATTAATTACACAAGCGTTGGATATTAATAAATCATTTATTTCCAAGGTAAAAATGCAGGCTATCCGGCTTGGCCTTATGGATGATAAACGGATCCCCACTCCAGAAGGTATTGAATACCTGGAGTGGGCAAAAACGCAATATGATATTTTTGCGTCTGTTAAAAAGGTAAATCAACTTTCATCAAATATGATGTTTGATAAATAATTAGTGTCGACCGTCAGTTTCAATTGTTCCCGGCCGCTGAAGTGCCAGATGGATATGCTCTTTAATTAATTTTTATGATGCACGAATCATGGAGTCCAGTTTAAATCGTTTGTAACTATCGGGTCTCCGAGCCGAATAAAACTTAGCTGGAACTGGCTGATTTCCGCATCCAACGCTTCTGGACCCGCGGCGCCGGTAAAACCGAAATAAAATCTTTCAAAGGCATTATGGTAATTTTCGGTTAATGCAAATTGCTGCTCCAAGCGTGTGACTCCCTCCGGAACAAAATCATATTTTAAGCGGGTACTCTGAAAAGGATTACGAGCGCCGATTATGCTTGCATCAGTACAATTAAACGAACCTTCCTCGGTTGCACACTGTCTTATCCAAGTTCGAATTGTATAGAGACTGTTATTAAAGTTTCCGCCGGCATCAAGATTTTCTACACGCTCAATCTCAATCCGGATGGCCCATGGCCCTTTGAGAATACTACCGTTTAACCAGTCATTAGAGTTGTCGGCAACGACGTTTGAGTCCAATTCAGCAATGGATGTTATGGCGATGTCTTTATCATTTATCGGCGCTTCGATTGTACCATGCCTGTTATCGTCATAGGTGTCTACGCTGCCGGAAGGATTGGCGCTTCGACAGGGAACATTTAAGGCGTTGTCACCCCAGAAAACATATTGTATGGCATCCCCGCTACCGGATAATGGATCGTTGCGGGTATCGTTTTTCAGGCTTAGCGAATCAATGCAATAATTTTTTGGTTCAGGCTGGCTTTCAAATATCGGATCAAAATTCGTTTGGGTGTCAAATTCAATGGCCAGCTTCGGGCGCTGAATGCCCCGCGGGTCGGTAGGATCTAGAAAGCCGCCATCCGCCATGCGGCTGTCACCTGCGTAACCCATTAATTCACTGAGCTCAAAATCACCGCCAACAGAATTGATATCGTTTAATAAATTGTTAGGGGGCAATACTTCTCTGCCTTCGGAGTTCATTAATGTAAAAGTTAAACCGTCGCCCTGAAGCCCGTTTATGAATTTCAAGATAAAGAAAACCCGTACACCCAGACCAAATAAACATCTGCCGGATTGGCAAAAACCATTTCTGCCGCCAATAGATTTATTGGCATTATACCAACCAGTGGCAAATTCTATCTGGCTACCGGGCGACATTCCACCACCAAAGTTGAGTGTATCAGCTGCGGTATCCACGCCAATAAAGCTTTGGCTTGTTTCGTTTTCAATAAAATTGCTGGTAAATTCGTCGGCATTGATATCCGGCGGGGTTGGCTTTTCTGGGGCATAATCGTATAGCCCTTCTCTGTATTCATAATGATTACCGTGAGGTTTTGATGATGCGAACATGCCTGTTGGAATTACCATGTAATTTCTGGGAGATAAAATGATTAAATCGTTTGCCTGGCTGATGTTTAATGTAAATAATATTAGTTCGCTCCGCCGAGGAAACTTAGTCAGATTTGTCAGCTTAACCCGACTGTTCTCCGTCTCATCGATCAACCGATAATACGAATAATCAAACCCGTTTATTTTAATTGCACCATTAAAGGGTGGGAAGAAATCTTTAACGACACTATCCACATAGAGGTCACCATCTTGGGAAACGATATGGTCGTGCGAGGGACTGAACAGCAAACAGACCCTTTCGCCTTTGGCTGCATTAAATTGATCTGAAACAGTAAGCTGCAGCGTTCTATCATCGATTCTTGTATAATTTGCAATTTGACTTTTCGCCCCGTCAATAGTTGGATCTGTATATTCAAAATTGATAATGCGTGAACCGTCAGGAATGGTAAATCCCGGCGGTATTTTCCCTGTCGGCACTGTCAGTTCCAATATATTGCCAGCCGACAATATTTGAAGCTTGGCTGAAGCAAACCAGGGGCTGAACGCATTGATAGTGAAGCTTTCGGCGTCTTTGGCGTTATAGGTTGTCGTATTGAGTGCATTGAAAACGGCGGGGGAAAAACTTGAGTGACGCAGTTCACTAAAGGCATATCGCACTGCGGATTCTGCCATGTAAAAGGCTCGCCTGGCATCATTGCGAGTTGCCGAACTGGTGGAGGACGTCGTAAACAGGGACACCATGGCCGCCCCAAGGATGCCGAAAATTAAGATTAAAACTACGAGATATACAAGGACACTGCCACTGGAGACCTTTTGATCACAATCAATCAATATCGCTCCTCATAGTGTTTCCCTGTCTTGAAAAAGTTATTGATGCGGACAATAGTATAAACAGAACAAACAATTTCTCAACCTGCAGATAAGACCTGAACGACCCGATGGTCGACCAGGTCCTTTTATTTCCCTGTGTCGATCCCCCTTCTATCCGTCCCCGATCGGCGTTCGTCAACGCCCTCTGGCGGGCCTATGTTCTGTTCGCGGCGATCTTTCCTGAGAATTATTTTTTCCAACTCATTCATCCGTATATTTAGGTTTTTAATTTCATTCTGCAGCGCAGCATTTCGGGAAAATTGATCGAGGTTGGCTGATATGGCATTTATGAGCCCGGTGTCCCCGGATAGAAAAATATCCGCAAGTTGATTCAAAGCGGTTTTAAAACCCATTTCCTCCGGAATTTTAGAAAATTTTTCAAGTAATTCATGATGAATTTTGGGCCGGCCATACTGGCGGATAGGGTCATGCACTTCCATTTCTGCTTTTGAACTTTTGGATTGGTTTTCTTCACCAGTCAGAAGCCAGTGCAAATTCACGTTTTCATTTATTCCCCAATTTATAAACGATGCGATAAGTGTCTCACGCTTTTTTTTGTTGCTGAAATTGGTTGGTGAATCACCTAACAGATCAGCAACATCGGAATCACGCTTTAATGATTTAAATTTCTTAACGCGGGCAATTATTTTTTCAATATCCATCATATCGTGAAAATTTTACTTGACAACTTCACGGTTCCGTGTATCATAAGTATAAGTGACTTATGGAACACAAACATTCATATCAAACAAGCTGATTTTTCATAACCGTTAACCGTTAACACAATGCAACATAGGATACAAGTGAAATGAATCAAAACACTCAGGCGGTCAAAGCTCTCAAAGAACTGGGATATCCGTTAAATAATATCCGCAAGGCTCTGCACAAACTCACCGGTGTCAGCCAGCCGGATATGGCCAGGCTGATCGGTAAAACAAGGCAGAGTGTCACCTTGACAATTAACGGCGATCGAGAAAGCAGCAAAACACAGCAGCAAATCGCCAAAATCTGGCATGTACCGGTGGAGACACTGTTTGAAAAAGGGCCTGTCGAAAACAAAATATAGAGGCTTTCATGTCCGAACAGCTCAAGCTCATATTTTCTAAAAACACCATCAGAAATATCAATATCTATCGAAGTGCCGCTGAGAATGAATCCATCGGCGACGATGGATATAACGTCAAATTTACACCCACCCAAAAAGAAGCCCTTAAAAATATATTCAGAGAACACAATGTAAAAGCATCTTCTTTCATCCGGGATGCAATGGATTTTTATATCGGTATTTTTCCGTACCGTGAAAAGTTGAGCAGGCATCGTGATTTCCTAACTGATTTTCTTAAAAGGTTATCATGATTTTTTTTGCCCTGTCACGTGCACTTTGCGGTTATTTGGTGCACCTTAGTAAATTTTGAGATCATTTGGTGAACTTAGCGGTCGTTTAGTGCACCTTGTATAATAACAAGAGGTTACATGCCAAAACAAAAAAACAAGACAAACCCAAAACCGCCCTCCGACACCATCCAGGAGCTGATCCTGATGCGCATGAGCATCAAGGCCATCCGGGACCGCATGAATGAGGATCTGGACGCCATGGCTGATCAGATCAACCGGCTACTGCCGCCCGAAGATGATAGTCGGCACCAGCGCTATAAGAATTTTACATCTAAAGACTGGAGCGATTTTTTGCATGGGCGCATATCATAATACAGACCCGATGACCTTTTGGTATGAAATGGATCAAAAAGGTCTTTATTCGTTGAAAT
>JAJRVC010000630.1 GCA_024277475.1 Deltaproteobacteria bacterium | reverse complement strand
TTTTCGCAAGCATCCCCGCGGCCCCAAAAAACCACAACCAAAGCGCAAAAGCGCCAAGAATAAACCGCATGTTTCTACGGCAAAAATTCTATCTCAAAGAACAAAATGAAGTACTACCTTGAAAGGGCTGGCCACCAGGGCTAAGAGCGATTTCCTGGCCAACATGAGCCATGAGATCCGCACACCCATGAACGCTATCATTGGGATGAGTCATCTGGCTCTGAAGACCGATCTGGACCCAAAACAGTATGACTATCTGAACAAGATCGATGCCTCAGCCAAATCTCTTCTGAACATCATCAACGACATACTAGATTTTTCGAAGATAGAAGCCGGAAAATTGGATATGGAGTCGGTGGATTTCAAAATGGAGGATGTGCTCGACAACGTTGCCACGGTCGTTGGCGTTAAAACCCAGGAAAAGAATCTGGAATTGCTTTTAAAGACGGATCACTTTGTTCCGGCCTCATTGGTAGGTGATCCCATGCGCCTTGGCCAGGTTCTCATTAATTTGTCGAACAACGCCGTCAAATTTACAGATCATGGGGAGATTGTGATCTCCACCGAATTGATCAATAAAGGCGAAGCGGGAGTCACCCTAAAATTTTCTGTTCGTGATACGGGTATCGGTATGACTGAAGAACAGGCTGCCAAGCTGTTTCAGCCGTTTATACAGGCAGATACATCTACCACCCGGAAATATGGCGGCACTGGTTTGGGGTTAACTATCAGCAAACGGCTGGTAGAGATGATGGGCGGGGAAATCTGGCTGGAAAGTCAACCCGGCCGGGGCAGTACTTTCAGTTTTACCGCTGACTTCGACCTGGGTAAAGAAAAAGCCGAACAACGCTTCAAGCCTGTATCCGAACTGCGAGGCATGAAAGTTTTGGTTGTGGATGACAACGCCACCTCAAGGAGCATCTTGCAGGAAATGCTGGAATCTTTTTCATTTGAGGTCTCATTGGCACCGTCTGGAGAAGAGGGAATCACAGAACTTGAAAACGCTGATGAGGGCAAACCATTTGAGCTGGTGATCATGGATTGGAAGATGCCGGGAATGGATGGAGTTGAGGCGTCTAAACGGATAAAAAATCATAAGAGTTTGAGCAAAATCCCACCCGTCATTATAGTGACCGCCTACGGCCGGGAGGAGGTCATGCAACAGGCCGAACAAATTGGGATCAAAGGCTTTTTGCTAAAACCCGTCAGCGCTTCGACGCTTTTTGACATGATAATGCAAGCTTTTGGAGAAACGATGCCCGAGATTTCTCGGGTCGCACCAAGAAAAGAACAGGAATCTAAGGCTTTGAAAAATATTCAAGGGGCCCGTGTACTGTTGGTAGAGGATAATGAAATCAACCAGCAGGTGGCCATGGAGATTCTTGAAGGCGCGGGTTTGAATGTCGTCCTGGCCAATAACGGCCAGGAGGCTGTCAATGCCGTAAAGAAAAATGAATATGATGCCGTCCTGATGGATGTGCAGATGCCGGTGATGGATGGATACGAAGCAACTCGAAAAATACGCGAGTGGGAGCTCGAAGCTCAAAGCTCAATGCTCAAAGAAAGTGATTCCGAAGAACTTTCAACTTTCGGCTTTCAGCTTTCAGCGCGAGCGAAGCGAGTTCCTATCATTGCCATGACCGCCAATGCCATGGTGGGCGACCGGGAGAAGTCGTTGGATGCCGGGATGAATGATCATGTTGCCAAACCCATCGATACCAGGGAGTTGTTCCGCACCATGGCTAAATGGATCGAGCCCGCTGATCGCGAAATGCAGTTGGATCCTGCAAAGGAGGGGTTGGAGGACAAGACGGAACGGGAAGATGATTCCATAACTGAACTGCAAGGCATTTCCGTAGCAGATGGCCTGAAAAAAGTGGGAGGGAATGAAAAATTTTATCGCAAATTGTTGCAACAATTCCTCAATACCAACCGCGAGTCGGCTAATGAAATAAGAGAGGCTTTAGAAAAAAAGGATCAAACATTAGCCGTCAGGCTGGCGCATACCGTTAAGGGTGTCGCCGGCACCCTGGGAGCGGGTACGCTTGCTCAGGTGGCCGGGGAATTGGAGAAAACATTGAAAACCGGAGAGACAGGTGAATTTTCCGCTTTACTTTATAAATTCGAGTCTCATCTCAACCAGGTCATGCAGGCGATAGAAAAATCTAAAGCCGGAAAAGTAGAGAAAATGAAAAACGGTGAAAGTTCAGACCGAGATCCGGTTGACAATACGGTTGTCGGCCCAATTATCACGGAACTGTTTGACCTGCTGGAAACCGACCTGGTTGAGGCCCGTAACCGGTTGGAAGTCCTGAGCAAACATCTTACCAGTTCTATTCTTGGCGAGCAGTTCAAGAAGTTCGAAGATCAGATGGATATTTTTGATATACCCGCTGCATTAGATACCCTGAAAGCAATTTCCAATGAATTAGCGTTAAACCTGTCGTAAAAGTTCAGCCACCAAGACATGAGGGCACAAAGCAGGTCGGAAGCATTCAATCCACACCTCGCCCGAAAGAAGATCCAAAACCGGCAGATCACAGGGCTAACCCCCATGTCGCATAAACAGCATGGCAAAGAATGGCTAATGGTCTGTTATTATAACCGAATATGAAACTACACAGTGTTTGAACAGCGAACCGCAAAATCATGAAGGATGGAATCACTGAGCTCTGTCTTTTTTAAAATAGACAGAATACATTCATTCGACGTTCGATGTTGGATGTTCGACGTTTATCAGTTTCTTTTTCGATTAAACTGGCCGCCTTTCTCAGGCCAGAGGCCGGATTCCGCTTTCCCTCTTTCGAATTCAATACCCCTTCTGTGATCTGCTCCTTGCCCTAAGCTGCCCGCAGGCAGCTGAAATATCCTGCCCCTTACTCCGACGAATAATAACCGTAAAGTTTTTTGCGAACAAAATGTCATAAAACGCCTGTATCACGGCTTCAGGCGGTCGATCAAAGCCACAGCCCTCATGGGGGTTGTAGGGTATCAGATTGATTTTGCAGCGGATCGGCTGCAGCAGTTTTGCCAGACGTCGGGCATCACTTTCGGAATCATTAACGCCTTGGATGAGAATATATTCGAAGGTAATCCTGCGGCCCGGAGCAGGGTGATATAGCCGGCACGATTCCAGTAATTTTTCCAGCGGATAAATACGGTTTACAGGCATCAATCTGCTGCGGGTGTCGTTGTCGGCTGCATTTAAAGATACCGCCAGATTCACCCGGGTATCTCGTCCCAGATCCAAAAGCCTGGGCACCAGACCGGCTGTGGAGACTGTCACCCGCCGGCTTGCCAATCGAAGTCCGTTATCGTTATCGGTGATAACACCAATGGCGCTGACCATATTTTTATAATTGGCCAGCGGCTCTCCCATCCCCATGAAGACGATGTTGGTCAAGCGCATCTGGTCATCTAGCTCATTTTTGATATCACGAATCTGGGCAATGATCTCACCTCGGGTCAGGTTGCGCTCGAAACCGCCGGTGGCAGTCAGGCAAAACAGGCAACCTTGAGAACATCCCACTTGACTTGATACACAGAGGGTATAGTGATCCCGTTCAGGAATCAGGACACTTTCAATGGTTTTCCCATCCTTTAATTTAAAAAGGTACTTGCGGGAACCATCCCGTGAGGTTTCAATCTTCTCGACTTCCAGCCGTTCGATCACAAAATGCTGTGACAACAGCGCCCGAATCTCTTTGGATACGTCGGTCATCACGTCAAAACTGTCGGCCTGGCGCAGATAGATCCACTTTTGAATCTGGTCTGCGCGATAAACGGCAATTTTCCGCTCGGCCAACCAGGAGATTAATTGATCCCGGCGAAGTTCGAGGATGTTTTTTTTCTTAAGTTCAGTTAACATTTACTTGACATACCATCTTTAAGATTATATTTTCAAGAATTTATGGAATCAGGCTGAAATAATTATGTTTGAAAGATTAAGTGATAAACTGGATGCTGCGTTCAAAAAGCTCAAAGGGCGCGGAAAATTAACGGAAAAGAACATCGAGGAGGGGTTAAAAGAAATTCGAATGGCCCTCCTGGAGGCCGATGTCCATTACCGGGTGGCCAAACGTTTTATTGCCGATGTCAAAGAACGGGCTCTGGGTAAGGAGGTCCTGACGAGCTTAACCCCCGGTCAGCAGGTCGTCAAGATCGTCAACGAAGAGTTGACCGAATTGATGGGGTCTCATCAGGAAGAGCTGAACCTTTCGGGCCCCAGTCCGGTAGCTTTGATGCTGGTTGGCCTGCAGGGCTCCGGTAAAACGACAACAGCCGGCAAACTGGCGGTTTTTCTGCGTAACAAAGGAAGAAAGCCTTACCTGGTGCCGGCGGATGTTTATCGTCCGGCTGCCATCGATCAGCTTAAAAAGCTGGGTGAACAACTGAACGTACCGGTATTTCCCTCCAGCGTGGATATGGATCCCATACAGATAAGCCGCGATGCCAAAACAGATGCTCACCGGCAAGGTTGCGATACGCTGCTGCTGGATACCGCAGGTCGCCTTCATATTGATGGAGCCATGATGGATGAACTCATCCGCATTAACGAAGCGGTAAAACCTGCGGACATTCTCCTGGTGGCGGATGCCATGACCGGACAGGACGCAGTAAATATCGCCCAATCCTTTAACGAGGCGCTGGATATCGGCGGGGTTGTTCTTACCAAAATGGATGGAGACGCCCGGGGTGGTGCCGCCCTGTCCATCAAGGAAATTACCGGCAAGCCTATCA
>JAJRVC010000629.1 GCA_024277475.1 Deltaproteobacteria bacterium | reverse complement strand
CCAGAACCGTATCCGCCACCGGCTCCGAAAAGGCGTTGCGAGTTCGATACACGGGTATCCCCTTGCCGGCAGCCGCCTCCGCATCGATGGAGTCAATTCCGGTGCCCCACTTGGAGATTACTTTAAGCCGGGGAGCTGCTGCCAGGACGCGTTCGGTGATCCGATCATCCCCGCAGAGAATTCCGTCAACATCCTCAATTACCTCAAGTAATTCTTCCTCGCTCAAGCGCTCATTGACCCGCGCAGCGATCAGTTCAACACCTTCTTCTGCCAGGCGCTGCCGATAGGTTTCCATCACGGGAAGAAAGTAAGGGGCCGAAACCAGAACTTTCCAGGTCATTTTTATATAATTCTCCTAAAGTGATCGGTTCAAAGGTTCGGGGTTCAACGTTCAGGGTTAAGGACAAACCGGAACCAAATTGAATATTGATTATTGATTATTTAATGGATCGCTTCGCTCTATCTTTTTTAAATAAATGGAACTCTGAACCCTAACCCCTGAACCCTGAACCCTGAACCCTGAACCCAGAACCCTGAACCCAGAACCCCCACCCTACAAATATTCCTTAGTCAACGGATCCTTCCCCAGCAATGCCTCGACAAGTTCCAAATCTTCAGGGGTGTCAACGGCATGGGTGACGTATTCGGTTTGTACCATTTTCACCTTGCGTCCATGTTCGATAAAGCGCAGCATGTCTATGGATTCGGCCACTTCCAGGGGTGTCGGAGACAGCCGGATAAATTCCTGCAGTGAAGCGGCCGTAAACGGGATGATGCATACCTGCTTGAAGGCCGCAAGCCGGTCGAACGGCTGAAGATGTCGGGTGGGTATGGGTTCCCGGGACATGTAAACGGCAAACCCGTCGCCATCCATGACGACTTTGATGGTGTTCGGATCTGCAAACTCTTCTTCCGTTTGAATACGCGCCGTCAGATTAACGCAGGCAATCTGTTTATCACCGTTGCGCAAAGGCGCCACCGAGGACTCGATCATCTGGGGATAAGTCATCGGTTCATCGCCCTGGATCATCACAATAATATCAGCGCTGAAATCCCCAGCCGCCTCGGCCACCCGGTCGCTGGCCCGCTGATGGGAGCTGGATGTCATGATGGCCCTGCCGCCGAACGCCTTGACTGCATCCATGATCTGTTGATCACAGGTGGCCACAAAAACATCGTCCAGAGCCGGGCACAGGGTCGTGCGCCGATAAACGTGCTCGATCATTGGACGGCCCAGGATGGGTGCCAGCGGCTTTCCCGGAAAGCGGGTTGATCCCATGCGGGCCGGTATTACGGCAACAATTTTCATAGTTCTCCTTATCTTGTAATGATTGAATATTTAGTGATAAATTTTATCTTTGTGCCTTTTTGCGGCCACATCAATCTTCAATCTTCAATTCGTTGCCAAAGCACGCAGGCGTATCGACAATGCGCCATTACCTATCTTTTGACTTCAATTTTGTCAAGCGTTTTAGCATTTTGAAGCGCCGTGGGAAATCACCAGGTTGTCCCGGTCCGGCAACCGTTCAATGTTCGACCTGCCCGCAGTGCCTTGAAACCGGTATGAGTCCAATTGAACCATTTAATTTATATATATCCATGTTTATATTAAACCCATTTCTATGCCTGGTAGGCGGGTCTTCATCCTTTATTGGGCTTGCAATACCGCCGATTCCTGTGGTAAATACCACCTGTTTGATCGTACCACTTTGATAAAGTCCGGATACGATTCCGGACCTTTTGAGAAAAAGTGTGAAATGAGGACTACCGAGGCCATGACGTCAAAAACTCCTCTTTTGTTGATCCCGGTGGAAAACCAGGTACGCGAACTGGATGCCAAGCTTTTGCTGGCCTGCGTTGCGGCGCAGCGGGGTTTGCCATCCATCATCGGGCCCAAACGGGAGTTGGAATCCCGTATTGCATCTTTTCCGCGCAGCATATTTTTATCCAAATCGCTGAGGATCGGCAAACGCAAGTTTTTTCCGATCTCACGTCAGCTCGGCCATGAAATCGTGGCCTGGGATGAAGAAGCACTGGTCCACCTGCCGGCGCAGACCTATTTTTCACGCCGTCTTTCACCTGTGGGGATGGAGCATGTGTCTCACCTGTTTGCCTGGGGGGAGGATAACGCCGAATTGTGGCGCCAATATCCCCAACTGCCGGCCGGCATACCCATTCATGTCACCGGCAATCCCAGAGGAGATTTGCTGCGGCCCGAAATGCGGACATTTTACGAAAAAGATGCCCAACAGATCCGCAATGCCTACGGTCAGTTTATCCTCATCAATACAAATTTTAATCATGTCAACGCATTTTATCCGTCACAAAATCTGTTTCAGCCACCCAAGACACAGGGCGAAGAGCCCCGGTTCGGGCAGGCTGCCCGGGGTATGACCCGTGAGTATGCCCTGGGATTCCGGGATCATAAACAGGCTATCTTTGCGGATTTTCAGCGGCTTATTCCGGCCTTGGACGCATCCTTTCCGGACTGTACGATCGTTGTAAGACCGCATCCCACCGAAAATCATGAAATTTATCACAGCATCGCCGCGCAATGTCAGCGGGTCAAGGTCACCAATGAGGGCAATGTCGTCCCCTGGTTAATGGCCACCCGGGCCCTCATTCATAACGGCTGCACCACGGGAGTGGAAGCCTGTGTCATGCGCGTTCCCGCCATTTCATTTCGCGCGACGGTCAACAATTACTACGATGACGGATTTTACAGACTGCCCAACCGCCTGAGCCATCAAAGTTTCGATTTCGAACAATTGCGGCAAATGCTGCACAGTATTCTTTGCGGACACCGCGGTGCTGTAAGCGACGATGAGACAAAAACACTGATGGATCATCATTTAGCAGCGCAAAACGGACCGCTGGCCTGTGAACGGATCGTCGATGTTTTGATAAAAATCACGGATGACTTCTCCCGATCACCAGGACCGACCTGGCAGGATCGGGTGGAAGGTCGCCTTAAGGCAACCCACCGCCGCCTGCGGCAAAGCTATAAGTCATACCTCCCCGGCTCCCCCAAATCACGCGAATTCCAACGCCATCGCTATCCCGTGATTCCCTCGGAGGAATTGGATGCCCGCCTGTCCCGATTCCGGCAAATACTCGGCGCCGACGGCAAGCTGCACCTGGAGCAAATTTCCCGTACGCTTTTCAAAATCAGTGGCTGACTGAGTGGGTGAAAAGACGAACGTCGAACTCGGATTTATGAAAACAAATTAATATAAATAGCGGAGCGGAGCGACATCATTATTCGATGTTCGACGTTGGAAGTTCGATGTTGGATGT
>JAJRVC010000628.1 GCA_024277475.1 Deltaproteobacteria bacterium | reverse complement strand
GGTTCAGATTCATTGCGGCTCTCGCGGACTCGGCCACCAGGTATGCAGTGACTACGTCAAACGCTTTCAGAAATCCATTCGCCGTTACGGACTTGACCTGCCGGACAGGGAGCTGGTCTGCGCACCGCTCTCCAGCCCGGAAGGTGGGGCTTACCTGGCCGCCATGAAAGGGGCCGCCAATTACGCTTTCGCCAACCGTCAGGTACTGGCCAGTCATATTCGACACAGTTTCGAACAGACACTGGCCGCTAAAGTAAAGAATCACCACCTGTACCAAATTTACGACATCGCCCACAACATGGCGAAAATCGAAACCCATATCGTCGGCGGCAGACAGCTTGAGCTTTGTGTTCATCGCAAAGGCGCCACCCGCGCTTTCGGCCCCGGTTCAGGGGAACTGCCCTCCGCATACCGAGACATCGGGCAACCGGTCCTGGTGCCCGGTTCAATGGGTACTGCCAGCTGGGTGCTGGTGGGGACACAAAACTCAATGACAGAGACCTTCGGTTCGACTTGCCACGGTGCCGGTCGAAGCATGAGTCGAAAGAAAGCCAAAAAATCGGTACATGGAGCCGGATTGCGCGATCAGCTCGAATCACGCGGCATTCATGTTCGTGCCGGCAGCATGTCAGGTCTGGCTGAAGAAGCACCGACGGCCTACAAGGACGTCAACCGCGTCGTCGACGTGGTCCACGGCGCTCGCATTGCCAGGAAAGTGGCGCGGCTGACGCCGGTGGCTGTAATTAAAGGATAGGAAATAGAGAGGAGGAACGGCATTATGAGAGTACAATTTAAAAAGATTTTATGTGCCACTGATTTTTCGGACTTCTCCAATCACACGATCAGCTATGGTGTAGCACTGGCCAAGGAATTTGAGGCCAAGCTTTTTGTCAGTCACGTGATTGACTTATCCTCGGTTGCCATCTACGGGGAGTTTCAACTGGATCCTGTTGGACAACAAAACCGGATTATGGAAGATGCCGATGCACAACTTAAAGAGTTGACCGGCGACCAGCCGATCTCATGGGAGCCATTGATTACCGTCGGCAAACCAGCGGATGAGATATCCCGGGCCGTCGAAGAAAAAGACATCGATCTGGTGATTACCGCAACCCGGGGCCGTTCCGGACTCAAACGCATCATCCTCGGCTCCGTTACCGAACGTCTGATGCGAACCCTTACCTGTCCCTTGCTGGTGGTGAACAGCCCGGAGCACAAATTTGTCAACGCCGCAGACCAGGTAATCAAGATTGAAAAAATCCTGGTGGGATGCGATTTTTCGCCTGATTCCGGCCAGGCACTCCAACACGCTCTGAGTCTGGCGCAGGAATTTCAAGCCGAATTGCATCTGGTCCATGTGATTGAACCGCCGACCCAACCGGGTTTACACAAAAAAGATACGCCGGTTTCGGAGGAAATTCAGCAAGACTATAGAGATTTACTCATCCGCAAGCTCAAGGAAAGGGTCCCGGCGGAGGCTCGCTATTGGTGTACCCCGCAAACAAGCCTCTTGGAGGGCCAGGCATACGAAGAAATTGTCACGTACGCTGAATCAAAAGATATCGACATGATTGTGCTGGGGGTAAGGGGGCATGGATTGGTCAAAACACTGTTTTTGGGATCAACTACGGATCGCGTGGTACGCAGGTCGCCGTGCCCGGTTCTTTCGGTGAGCCTAAAAGTGCAAAACGAGTAGCCGTCAACAGGCCGCCGGTAGCCCCCTTAAGCCCTAAGTGGCTTTTACCCGGCAGGGACTAATAAAAAGGAAATGGGCATTTTTAACGTGGAGTTCGACTATTTAATGCCCTCCCTGTCCTTAACCCTGAACGTAGAACCTGCTTGTGGGGTTGAAGCCCGAAGGGCGTAGCCCCAAACCTGTGAACGGCTATAGAAAATGTTCGATATTCACCTCTCTGTCGCCATTCCCGCTTCTTTAAAAATCGGTCGTAAGTACTCCAGGCTTTCACGACCGGCTTCTTCGGGAGTGTCCAGATACGGATAAAGCTCCAGACTAATATGGCCCCTGTATCCAAGCCGCACCATGGTTTCGAAAATCTCTTTAAATCCAATGGCGCCATGGCCGGCAATCAGGTGGTTGTGCTCCCTGTTTGGGGCAATGTCTTCGATGTGCACATGGCCTACCCACGGGAAAAGCTCCTCAAACGCCTGCCTGGGGTCCTCGCCCGCACAAAAGAAGTGGCCGATATCAAAATTTATGCCAACGGCCTCTGATTTCACATCCTTGATGAATTCTTTAAACTGTGCCGTGGTTTCGATCATGAGATCCGGTTCCGGCTCCACCAGTACCCTGACGCCGAGCGCTTCGGCCGTTGAGACCACCTGCTCCAGCCCCTGGTGAAACAACGTCATGGCCTGCTGCCTGGTACTGCCGTCCAACGGTCCGCCCGGCGGAATCGAAATGCTTCCGCACCCAAGTTTTTTAGCTATCTGCAATGAATCAAGGGTATGACGGATACGGATCTCCCGTCTTTCTTTCTCCGGCTCGATCCAGGACGGAAGATAGGTATCCCCCACCGCAAAAAGCGTAAAGCTGTTCAGGTTGGTCACCCTCAGATTGTTTTTTGCTAAAACCTGATTGAGATGCTCCAATTGGTTCTCCTCAAAATCAGGCGGGTAGAGATGGGGGCGGTCACACATGATTTCAACCCCCTCAAACCCCAACCGGGCTATTTTCTCAATACTGTCGATCAGGGAAAATTTTTTAAAGGCATTTGTACTGTACCCAAAAATCATCATTCATTCCTTCTTTGCTGTCCGGTGTGAGTCTATACCCTATGTTTTTAAAAACTTTATTTTTTCAGCGCAATCACGTTCCAACTTCAGCAGGCTTGCAACCTGGTCCTGAAACGTTTGCGGAGGAGAGTCGCCCACTGCTTTTTTAAAATAAAATCCCAGCTGCGGAACCGGACCGCATCGATCCGCCATCTGCAGGATTGCCGCCCAGCGTGCAAGATCCAGCACAAGAGGTGCCGCCAAAATCGAATCCCGCGCCAGAAGATTTAACCGGATGCTCATGGGCAGACCAAACAAACCCTTAAAATCGATGACGTCCCAGGCTTCCTTGGCATCCCCCCGGGGCGGATAGTAGTCGATATGAACCTTATGAGTCGGCGCCCCGTAATTTTCTCCGACCGTATAATCCAGAATTTCATCCAACAAATTGGTTTTGTTACTCAATTTTCCGGCTGCGCGGGCAGGATCCATCAGATTGGCGCCGTCGGCATTACCGAGGATGTTCAAACTGTACCAGCCATCCACCATCAGATTTCTGGCTTTCAATGCCGAGGCCAAAACCACCTTAAAATACGTCTGGCCGGTTTTTCCATCACGTCCGGCAACGGGTACCCCCTGCTTAACGGCTTCATCCAGCACCGCGGGAATTTCAACAATATTCGGCGTGAAATTGACCACCGGCACCCCGGATAAAATGGCAGCCAGAGTGTATGCCAGATCCGGCAACAGGGCGGAATCAGCTTTGTCAAAAAGTTGAGAAAGACTGCGACATTCGCTGAAATCAATCTGTACTGCTGCAGGCAGTAAATTAACAAATACCGGCCGCACATGGGTGTGATGTGACTTGAATGTCATGATATCCTGTGTTAATTGCTCAACTTGACTGCGAAATTCCGTAGCGGGATCGGGCACCTGAAAAACCGGCATTCGATCCAGAAATTCCGCATGGGTTTGCCAGATGGTATCCGGGACGACGCCGTGCATTTTTATGGATGCAGTCAGGCTGTCATTACGGGTGTCCCACCCGGCCAGGCGGGTCGACGACAACGGGCCTAAGCGAGCAAACAGATTGCCGGTGGTCAGACTTGGCAGAGCGGGTGCATGGGATTGCATGGCTGCCAGGGCAACGGCCAGAGTGGAGGCCACTGCTCCTTTGGCACCTGCGACCAGCAGCAGCAATGAAGTGTTATTGAAATTATCGGTTTGGGTCATATGAAATTCCTGTGAATAGCAATTTAAACTAAAAGGCCGGAAGAGTATAGAGAAATGGACGCTGGGTGTCAAGGAAGTATCTGTTGGTTCAGCGTTTCCGGCAGTTGCGGTCTGATCCCCGGCACCTGGCCACAAGCAGTCATAGATCCAAGTCACCCCACCATATTAAGCTATTTACTATATAAACAAAATCCGAATATATAATAAGATCAATCAATATCTAAGCAAATGGAGGGCTCAGGTCATGGGAAAAATTGCTCTGGTTACCGGTGGCTCACGTGGTATTGGAGCCGCTACCTGCCAATTGCTGGCAGCAAATGGATATGACGTCGCCATTAATTTTTGCAATGACAGGACTGCTGCGCAGAAAGTAGCCGATGTCGTCCAACGAGGCGGACGCAGATCCGTTTTGGTACGCGCCGATGTTGGCATTGAAGCAGAGGTGGTTGCCATGTTCAAGACCGTCGACCGCGAATTGGGTATTTTAGACGCGCTGGTGAACAATGCCGGAGTCAGCGGCCCCAAAGGTCGGGTAGACGAACTTGATACAGCAGATATCATGTCGGTGCTGCGCACCAACGTTCTCGGTCCGATGCTTTGCAG
Organism: Deltaproteobacteria bacterium; assembly: GCA_024277475.1. The sequence goes on along the minus strand of JAJRVC010000628.1, from coordinate 7,284 downwards.
CCGCGAGGCGGTGCAGCGGATGTCGACGCGTTACGGAGGCAAAGGTGGTGCCATAGTCAACGTCTAGTCCGGATCGGCCCATATAGGTAATCCTGGGAGTAACGTGATCTATGCAGTATCCAAAGGTGGTCTTAACAGCCTGATGATAGGGCTTTCACAAGAAGTGGCCGGCGAAGGCATTCGTGTCAACAACATCTCACCCGGCTTGACCCGCACGGATATGGTGAGCGCGGATCTGGCTGCCGCCAATACCGGTAAGGTGCCGATGGGTCGTCTCGGAGAAACAAGGGAAGTTGCAGAAGGTATTATCTGGTTATTGTCTGAAAATGCCGGATTCGTAGCCGGCGCCAATATCCGAATTGCCGGCGGCCGTCCCTGAACAGTTGATAAGTTCCGGAGATCGAGGTACAAGCGTACACCCTAGTGAAGCGGTGCTCCCTTCTACGGGACAATCGAAATATAGGCCAAACGATTAAACCGGTATCGATTCAAATTTTGGTCCTTAAATTACCGAAAAATTGGACATTAATTTGGTATCGTACGTGGATATCAATTTTGCCCATTTCACCTATTGCCTTCAGTGAAGTGATAATCAGGGCAGTTTTACGTCTTACCCCAGGACCATGGATGGCAGCCGTTGCTGCAATGGGCGGTTCTCGGAATGGTAAACCGTTTCATAGCCTTCACCTCCTTTCGATACTCCAAAAAAAATTTATCAACCCTGCTTTATCTGATACTGACATATAAATAATAATACTTGATTGACTTAGGTCAATACACAAACGGATTTATCTGTGTTGAAGCTTCTTCATACTAATACTTATTGATCAAGTACTCAAAAAGAGCGAAGGCTTTTTTAGTGTCCCATTCCCGTGGCCCCATAATAGCGCCGACTGCCCTTCCACTTTTGTCCAAAATAAATGTGGTGGGAATTGAGCGAATACTGAACCCGGCGGCTACCTCTCCGGTGGTATCCAACAGGGCCGTATACGTCAGCTTAAAATTTTCAAAAAACTTCTTTACCTGGGAAGCGGACTCCTGGATGTTGATGGTCACCATTGCAAAATCTTTGTCTTTAAACTTTTGATGTAATTTTTCCATTGACGGCATCTCAATGCGGCAGGTCGGACACCAGGTGGCCCAGAAATTGAGAAACACAATCTTGCCTCTGAAATCAGAAAGACTGACGTAGTTGCCATTTATATCCTCCAGACGGACCTCAATGGGATCCGAACTCCGAGGAAGCTTGAGAACTCCCATATCTTCATATAACCGCTCTATTTCGCTACTCTCGGATTTTGCCTCTGCCGGAGAATCCGCATCAAACACATGCATTGCGATTAATATAAAAAAAATATGGGTAGTAAAAATTAGCAATATTCTGACTATCAGGTGCTTTTTCATAGGCTCTTTCTGCAAATGCGGTAAACATGGACCCTTGTTGCAACATGGGGGGATTTCAAGTCATTGGAATGCTGCCGACCAAAACCGGCAGTTTGGTAAGTATCAAATAAGAAAGGATAAGTTTTGAAGGTATATGGATGCGGACCTGGGTTGTTCCCACAAAAATTGATAAAAGTGATGCTCTCCAATATTATGCCTGTCGGCAGGGGAACCGGCTGCCAGATCTGCCGGCCCGACAACAGTTGACCGGTTACCGCCGGCTGAGCCCAGAAGAAACTCCGGCACATCAGAAGCATGGCTGGATTCCAAATCACAGGAAATCATCGGATTCCCGGCACAGAAGCCTTTTGATAAGGGCATCAGGTCTCCTTTGGAAGGATGTACGTCTGTCGGGTGGCTGTGACACCTGCATTTTTCACCACAACCCGACTCCGCGTATGCGCCCGGGGCAAAAAAAATCACCCCAAAAACCAGGGGCAAAGTCAGGCAAATTGCTTTCAAGATGAACTCTCCAATTCCGATGGCACCCTTATTCATAGTGATTTAGTATACATAGTGCCGATACACAATGTCAATAGAAATCATTAGCTGTTCCAAATTTCGACCAAATTTACCGGTTTCCCCGTGCTTTGGAATCGGCAAATCTTTCTTTTTCAGTTTCTTGCAGAGGAAATACAGGTTTAAGTTTTAGTGAAATCACACCAAAACCAACCGGCAGACCGTTCCCCAACCTCTTTACAAGGCCGATGATCGTATATATATTATCACTTACCCAAACTGCAGATATCGTTGATTGGTTAAGTGGTTGTAAATTTTGAAAAGAAAGGATCAAAAATGAGTTACGATTTCAATGGGGATGATGTACTGGCAATGGCCGAACAGCTGGAAATAAACGGGGGCAAATTTTACCGAACAGCCGCAGAAAATACAAGCGATCCCGCCAACAAAGAATTCTTGCTGGAGCTGGCGGTTATGGAAGATCAACATGAAAAAACTTTCAAAGCCATGCGGGCGGAATTATCCGAAAAGGAAAAAGAATCCACCGTTTTTGATCCCGAGGGTGAAGCCGGGTTGTATTTACGCGCGCTTGCAGACACCCGTGTCTTCTTTGAAAAAAAGATTGACGTCTCATCCATGAAAGCCATTCTCAAATCCGCCATCACGGCTGAAAAAGACTCTATCATCTTTTATCTGGGTATGAAAGAAGCGGTCGCAGAAAGCCTCGGAAAGGGTCGCATAGATCACATTATAAAAGAGGAAATGGGCCACATCAAGCTGCTCGGCGGGAAACTGGCGGCATACAGAGAGTAGGCCCCGTCTTAGAAGTTTTGCATATTGGGTTGGCGATATTGAATATCATTTTAATGTGTTGTGGTTAGTATCTTTTCTGAGACGGGAAATCAAAAAGCTGAACCTCAAAGCCTCATGGGTAAAAGCCGTTAAATTTAGTGGTATAATGCAATAAATTACTCCTTGTTCCCGTCGTATTCAGCCAGATCTTCCAGGCCGCGGCGATTGAGAAAGATGATTTTTTTCCCGTCGACATTGATTAAATTTTGGCCGGAAAGCTTGGCAAACACACGGGACAAGGTTTCCGGGATCGTGCCCAGAATGCTGGCAAGCTGACCCTTCGAAATTTTTAAAGTGACAAGGTCGTCTCTGTTCTGTTCGCCTGCAAGAAAAAGGAGATAGGATGCCAGCCGCGCCGGCATCTCTTTCAGAGAGAGATTTTCAATTTGAACGGCAAACTGGCGAAGTTTTTTAGACATGATTGCCAGCATGTTCAAGGCCAGCGACGGGTTTGCCGAGATCAGATTCACTATTGAAGCTCTGGGGAAAAACAACACCCGTGATTTGTCAATCGCCTGAGCATTTGCCGGAAATCTCTGACCGGTAAAAACCGGCACTTCACCGAACGGTTGGCCGGGACCAAAAATATGCAAAATCTGTTCTTTGCCTTCTGTGGAAACTTTAAAGACCTTTACGCGGCCTTCAACAATGACAAAAAAGCCTTCGCCCTCATCTCCCTCCGAAACAATAATTTCACCCTTGTTGATCTGTTTCTCAACAGCAATTTTTTTGATGGCGACAATCTGATCTGCGGGAAGGCCGTTGAAGAGCGGAATGGTAGCAATAATATCGAGAATTTTATCCATAATGCTCTCTTTTTATTTAATTTTTGATTTAAGTCAAGGCAATAAATAAATAAATCAGATAGAGTCGGGGGAAATCAAGGAATTAAGCTGCGATACCATCGGCTTTTGAACTGACCCTTGGATGCAACATTGCGGTTGACAGCGAAAGGATACTACCCATGAAATGTCCTGGTCAAGACACTCAATACTGGCAAGCCGGAGCAATCTTTGATGTAAAATGCCCGAAATGTGATCACACAGTGGAATTCTTCAAGGATGATACATCCCGCAAATGCGGTAATTGCGGCCACCGGTTTATCAATCCGAATATGGATTTTGGATGTGCATCTTATTGCCAGTACGCGGAACAGTGCATTGGGGATTTACCACCCGAACTCCTGGCACAGAAAGAAGATTTGCTGAAAGACCGCGTGGCCATCGAAATGAAACGCTATTTTAAAAGCGATTTCAAAAGAATCGGTCATGCCACCCGGGTGGCTCGGTATGCGGAGCGGATCGGAAAAAGTGAGGGCGGCAACCTGGCTGTGATTCTGTCTGCGGCCTACCTGCACGATATTGGAATTGTGGAAGCCGAAAAAAAATACCAGAGCACGGCAGCAAAATACCAGGAAATAGAGGGTCCCCCCATTGCCGAGTCGATCTTAATCAAGTTAGGGGCGAAAGAAGCGCTCATCCGGGAAGTCTGTGATATCGTCGGGCATCACCATCACCCGAGATCCGACGATACTACAAATTTTAAAGCGGTATACGATGCCGACCTTATTGAAAACATGGACGAAAAACAGAAAGAAATTCCAGCGGATCCCGCAAAGCTGGCAAAGAAAATCGAGAAATTATTTCTGACACCCGGCGGCTGCGAAATCGCGAAAGAAGTGCTTCTATCCTAGCCGTCCGGATGGCTAAGGGTTCACGAAAAAAAAGGAGAAATCATGAAAGTTTTACGAAAAATCATAAAAATTGATGACGAACTGTGCGATGGCTGCGGCAATTGCATTCCGTCCTGCGCTGAAGGGGCATTGGAAATTGTAGATGGCAAAGCCCGGATGATAGCTGATTTTTATTGCGATGGTTTAGGAGCCTGCCTCGGTGACTGCCCTACCGGCGCTCTCAGTGTTGTTGAGCGCGAAGCGGATGAATTTGACGAAGAAGCCGTGGAAGAACATCTATCAAAAAAGAAAAAAGAGCAACCCAGGGTAATGCCCATGGCTTCCGGTGGATGCCCTTCTGCGAGGCTCCAGACATTTACACCGCAATCGGCGGCACCGGCATCCGATCCTTGCCAGGCTGCCAACCAGCCGGCCGCGTTCGAACAATCCGAATCAGCCCTCTCCCACTGGCCGGTTCAGATCATGCTGGTACCGCCCACGGCACCCTTTCTTAAAAATGCGGATTTGCTGGTCGTAGCGGACTGTGTCCCGGTAACCTACCCTGACTTTCACCGTGATTTCCTGAAAGGAAAGGTTGTCATGATGGGTTGCCCGAAATTTGATGATGCCGAGCATTATATTGAAAAATTTTCACAGATTTGCAAAGATTCCGGCATTAAAAGCATCACCAATGTGGTCATGGAAGTTCCCTGTTGCTCGGCACTTCCCATGATTGTCAAAAAGGGTATGGCACTGTCCGGTGCCACGATTCCAATGGAAGAGGTCATCATCAGCACCCGGGGCAAAGTTCTGGAGCGCCGGTAGATTCAGGCTGCATAAATGAAAACCGGGTTCAGGGTTAAAGGTTCAGGATTCAGGGTTGAAATTAAGATGGCATCATTATCAAATCTTACGTCCTGGACCTTGTACTCGACGCCGTATGACTCTTTCCGCCTGCCGCTTTGCGAAATCAATTAATCCCGTTCTTTTTGCTCAATGCGCCATGCCCCTGCCCTTTCTTTCCACATTTCAAATTATCCATTCAATAGCCTCTGCTCCCGGCCTTATCCCTTTTCTCAATTTAAATTCGCCTCAACCACATTTACATTGAACCTTGAACTTTTTAGCTTCTCAGCATCCCAGCTTCTTTGCTGCCACCTTCCCCATTCCGCATTCAAATCTCTGACATCTGTCTTCTATCTTCTGTCCTCTGTCATCCGTCCCCTGTCATCCGTCATCCGTCATCCGTCATCCGTCATCCGTCCCCTGTCATCCGTCCTCTCTCATCCGTCATCCGTCATCCGTCATCCGTCATCCGTCCTCTCTCATCCGTCATCCGTCATCCGTCATCCGTCATCCGTCCTCTCTCATCCGTCATCCGTCATCCGTCCCCTGTCATCCGTCCTCTCTCATCCGTCATCCGTCCTCCGTCATCTGTCCTCTCTCATCCGTCATCCGTCCCCTGTCATCCGTCCCCTGTCATCCGTCCTCTCTCATCCGTCATCCGTCCTCTGTCCTCTCTCATCCGTCCTCTGTCATCTGTCCTCTGTCATCCGTCCCCTGCCCCCGCCTGTCCTACGAGACACATTTGTACCAAAAATTATCCTGAGACTGTATTGCAATGACTTTTTTATTATGATATTCAGAAATTACCTCGCAGAGTGTTAAATTTTCTTTTAAATCGTTAGGTGTTTATGTATCGCATATTTAAGGGATGATATTTTTTTGCTGTTTTCTAAACAGCGTGGACCAGCCTGTAACATTCTGAAATAAGCTAACTACCAGTATACGGCATTCACGCAGACACGTCTGGCACAGATCTTGAAGTAACGCTGGCATAATCAGATTTTAAAACGGCAGGCATGGCCCTGCCCTCAAGCTTCGAACCTCAAAATCAACCCCAGAGTGAATGAGCGTGAGACCCTGCAACCTGCACATTTCGAAAACGTTAGAACTCGTTGAAGACATGATCTGTCTGGCGAATCAGGGGGACACCGATCGGGAAGACAACGGATGCGGTATTCTTTACGGCATTTTACGTGATTCTGCTTACAAGCTTAAAAAACTGGCTGAAGAAGAAAGGCTAAATCACATCAAAAAGGGTTGGTGGCCTGACGCAGAAATGACGAATAACGAATGACAAATTGAGGAATTGCTACGCTCTTTCCTTATTAGTAGACAATAATCGAAACAGCTTCTTACCAAACCAAACAAAGATGGAGGGAAAACAGATGGCAGATTTGAAGGGAACCCAAACCGAAAAGAATCTTTTGACCGCCTTCGCCGGTGAATCTCAGGCGCGCAACCGTTACACCTATTTTACCAGTCAGGCAAAAAAAGAAGGCTATGTTCAGATTTCAGACATATTTGCCGAAACGGCAAATCAGGAAAAAGAACATGCCAAACGGTTGTTTAAACTTTTGAAAGGAGGGGAAGTCACGATATCCGGTGCTTTTCCGGCCGGTTCAATCGGTACGACAGTGGAAAACTTAAAAGCATCCGCAGCCGGAGAAAATTTCGAGCACACGGAAATGTATCCCGGTTTTGCAAAAACAGCTGAAGAAGAGGGGTTTAGCGCTATCGCCGCGGTCTTTAGATCCATTGCCGTTGCAGAAAAGCAGCATGAAAAACGGTATCTGGACCTGGCAGCCAATATTGATGCCGGCCGGGTGTTCAAAAAAGAAGCGCCGGTGGTTTGGCGATGCCGCAATTGCGGATACCTTCATGAGGGCAGCGAAGCGCCCGCGGTTTGCCCGGCATGTGACCATCCCCAGGCCCATTTTGAACTGCTGGGCGAAAACTGGTAATTTGGTAAACCAGTCAACAAGTTAACTAATCAACTAAAGCGAAAGGAGTAT
>JAJRVC010000627.1 GCA_024277475.1 Deltaproteobacteria bacterium | reverse complement strand
GGTCAGTATCAAAAGAGTCAGAGAATTGCGGCTGCAAATCCAAAATGAGCTTCGCGCTTCAGAGACACTGGTAAATTTAAAAATTTCCAAAGAACAAAAACAACAACAATTACATGCAAAAACCTAACCGGATACTACTGGCTTTTTCCATTAAAATACTATCCTGCTATATAAACTCCCCTGCTTTGACGTTTTATCTTCCCGATTTTATTTAGACGAAAAATAATATTGCGAATCTTCTTTTCGTCAAAGCCGGTTTTAGCCTGGATTGCAGTAAAACCTATCCCCTGTTTGGAGCGTTTGATAGTATCCAATACCACGTCCATAGCCGTCAGTGCTGTTTTGCGGCGGCCAATTCGGCTGCCGGCATTGTCAGGACTCACTGCCGATTGCTTTATCAGACTTTCCAGACGGTCCAGTTTGAGCATCAGCCTGTCTACATCTTTTTTTGTTGGAATACTATACTGTCTCATGAAAAATTTGACCATGGCATCGAAACTTGGTGTTTTCCCTTTCCTTTTCGGCATGGGATCCTCCGTGGTGACAGGTGTATAGGCCCTTAATCGGGTTTTATCTGACAACATGTTGTACGGAACGTCAGGCGGATTCAAATTTCAATCATTATAAAATCCCAAACAATTGACGTTTGATCGTATTTGAGATTCGGATATCGTAATTTTTAATCTTCGTGGATTCGGGCTAAGGATAACCCCAAGAAATTATAATAAAACTAATTGATAATTGTAGAAAAGTCAAGATTTCGGATTGAAAAGGAAATGATTTTCTGATAATTGAGACAAACTTGAATATGAAAGAAGAAACAAATAATACCAATAGCTCGATTTCCGGCCAAATCCGGATAAGGCTTCAGCAATGGAAAAACCGTGCAATAGATTTTCATGGTGATCCTCATTTTGTGGCGATGGGTATGGCTATCGGCGTTTTTGTTGGTTGCACGCCGTCGATGCCTCTGCAAACAGCTATTGCGGTGGCCCTGGCCTTTATCCTGCGGTCCAGCAAAGCCGCCGCTGCCATCGGTGTCTGGATCAGCAATCCGATTACCTTCCCTGTCTTCTATCTGGCGAGCTATAAATTGGGTGCTCTTCTTTTCGGAATCTCTGTTGCTTATGACCGCGGCGCTGAATCGGCCGACTTGTTGAAACTGGGAGCCGAAATAACCATCGCCGCATTCAGCGGCGGCATCATTATCGGCCTGTTTCTGGCCGTTGCGACTTATGTTATTACCCGCAGAATTGTCATAAAAATTCGTTTCCGCGAGAAACTTCTTCATAAGAACATCTATGAAAGCCGGTTGTCGTCATAAGAGTCATGACCTCACCTAGGACACTCCTCAAAGCCTGGAACTTAAGGCCAAAGAAAAACATGGGCCAGAATTTTCTCGCCGATCCCTCAACGGCCGAAACTATTATTTCCCGGGCACAGTTATCACCAGAGGATGTGGTTTTGGAAATCGGCGCAGGCCTGGGTGCTTTGACCATCGTCCTGGCTCGGGTGGTTAAAAAAGTATATGCTGTGGAAAAAGATCCACAGCTCATTGATCTGCTTAAAACAGAATTGCTTGCAAATCGGATTTTTAATTGTGAAATTATCGCAAAAAACATCCTGCAGATGGATTTGCATGCCATTAGCGATATGGCCGGGCATAAAATTACAGTCCTCGGAAATTTGCCTTACGGTATCTCATCACAAATTCTCATCAAACTAATTCATTCCAGAAGCGTCACTGAGCGCGCGATTCTCATGTTCCAGAAAGAACTGGCACAACGCATTATCGCTCAGCCCGGCGGCAGGGATTATGGTAGAATAACTGCCATGCTCAGATACTGCGCCGACCTTCGTACACTTGCGAGCATTAAAGCTTCGGCTTTTTATCCGTCGCCTAAAGTGGATTCCACAGTTGTCGAGACCCGGTTTAAATCAACGACGATGTACGGTCCCCACGATGAGGCCATGTTGTTTGCTGTCATCAAAGCAGCCTTTGGCAACAGACGAAAAACGTTGAAAAATGCCTTGGCCGCAAGCGGACTTGGTATTGATTCACAAACAGCCCTGGAAGCATTGAAGTCAGCAGGGATCGATCCATCCCGCCGGGCGGAAACACTTAAGCCGGCCGAATTCGTATCTCTTGAAATCAGTCTGAGAGAGGCCATGGAAGGGCTAATGACGAAGGACGAATGAAGAAGATTGAGAGGCCTATGATTACCTTCGGAAAGGTTCAAAGGTTCAGCGATCACCGTTCTATATTATATCAAGATATGTTCCTATGAACCCCTATTTTAGACCTTGACCCTACAACGCAGTAGTATTAATATATAACTATCGTAAGAATTTTCAGAGTCCACCTAAAAAGGAGGCTAAAATGGCCGTAAAGATTTTTATTAAGCGTTTGGTCCCACAGGATAAAGCAAGAGCGATGATTCCGCTTTTCAGGCAAATGAGAGCATCTGCTACTTCTCAACCCGGCTATATTACCGGCGAAACATTGAGGAGTCTGGATAAGCCGGAAGAATTTATGGTCATCAGCACTTGGCAGTCATCCGAAGATTGGAAAAAATGGCTGCAAAGTGAAGCAAGAAATGAGGTCCAAAGTAAAATTGATGAATTGCTGGGCGGAGAGACCGAATACGACATTTATCATTACGGTTTTTCGGAATAGAACCTTTCACATGAGCTCGGCGATAGATACCGTTCGATCGCCGAGCATATTGACGTAACTTCCCATTTCGTTATCGTACCAGCCGTATATGACCGCCTGGGTTACCGGTATCCTGATAATCGTCTCCCCGGAATTTGATAACAGACCGGTTGCGAGTCCCGGTATGTTGGCAAGATCAATGGTCGCTTCCGCTGTTCGGGTGTGGGTTTCGTGGCCTTCAATGGTTGCGGCCACTTTGGGTAAACCAATGATATCACCGGATACGTTCTGTTTTTCCGTGTAATACAGGTACCCCCGGGTATTGTCGGCGGCAGCCTGCCGATAAACATCGTTAATCATTTCTCTGCTGACATAAGTTCCCGTCGGTTCTTCCTGCAAGTTGATTACAAGTATGATCAATGACCCGCTGCTGGTCGGAATCCTCACCGATTCGGCAATAAACGCTATTTCCTCCATTTCAGGTATAACCAATCTGAGTGCCTTGGCAGCCCCGGTTGTGGTAAGGATGATATTGTTCATAATACTTCTGCTTTTCCGCAAATCGGCTTTGCCGGCCTGGGGCAGCCGATCCAGAACTTCCTGGGAGCCTGTGGCGGCATGAACCGTTGCCATCGAGGCGGACATAATTTTTTTAGACCCGAAAGCATTGATCAGCGGTTTCACCATATGGGCCAGACAGGTGGTGGTGCAGGAAGCATTGGAGATGATTTTATGACGTCGGGGATCATACGCGTTGTCATTAATCCCCATTACCGTGGTTACGGTATCCTCCGGCATGGGGGTACTTTCATGCTTGATTTTAAAGGGCGCGGAAAGAATTACTTTCTCCGCTCCGGATTCCAGATGACCTCTTGCGGTTCCGCGGGGATGATTCAATCCTGAGAAGGGATCAAGAAATTGACCGGTGGTATCGACAACCAGCCTGACATCATGTTCTCTCCAGCCAATTTCGACCGGATCCCGGTGACGTCTTAAAAATTTGATTTTGATGCCGTCAATCACCATTGAACCGCTGTCTTCATTCAGATCTTCGACAACCGGCTGCCCCTTATGACCGTAGAGATACCCATGGAGCCAACCGTAAGTCGAATCCCTTTCGACATAGTGCGCAATATCCGCCAGAGATGTCCCGGCCGAACGACCGATGTTAACTACAATTTCATCGAAATATTTGCGCGCGACATGATGCCAGACAGTCAATTTTCCGATTCTGCCGAATCCGTTTACACCCACTTTCAGTCCTGAACTGCTGGTGTTTGCCATACTTTGATACTCCTTTTTCTATAGAAATAGGGGTTCAAAGGTCCGGGGTTGAACAGCGAATCTCAAAATATTCAACTGCAGCGCTGAATCCAGAACCTCTGAACGCTGAACCGCCTATGTCTCCTTGACCTTAATCAATCCTTTAAAAACAGACCCCTCCTGGCCATTAATACTGATATGATCACCGGATTTTACGAGTGCCTGGCTAAAAGCACATTCTTTGCCCGATTCATCGCATGCCAGGTCTCCGCATCCGACCACACAGGTTTTTCCGAGCCGGTGTGCCACCACTGCGGCGTGGGATGTCAACCCACCGCGGGCTGTCAGCAAACCGTCGGCGGCATGAATTTCACGGATGTCATCGGGTACAGTATCCGCCCGGGCCAGGATCAAATGGGTATCGGGTTCCCGAAGTCGCCATTCATCAATCTCTTCGAGGCTGAAAACAAGCCGTCCACTCATGGCACCGCCGCTCACACCGATTCCATGACCCAGGTAAACGGCTTTGCTCTGCTCTTCCAAATCAAAAGTCAACACTTTTCTGCTTTCCCGGATGGACATGTCACGGGTCTGCAATAAGTATAGATCTTCAATAGCAGCGCCTTCAAAGGTGAATTCCATTTCCTGGGGGCTCCAGTTTTTGTTGTCGATCAGATCATGGGCCCAGTCTTTCAACGCTTTATAGATCTCCGGGAAATGGGTTTCGAGGGTGATGTCGGTCTCCCGCATTTCAATTTCCTGCTGAAAAATTGAAATCGGATTTGTATTGACCAATCCGGCAACGACATCCTCGCCCTGATTTCCAATGGTAAAGTCTCCCCACAGTTTTAACGTATCCCCCGACCACCTTGGGTTGTGGGTAAAAATTACTCCGGACCCGGAGTTGCGGGAAATATTACCGTACACCATTGCCTGAACGGTAACGGCAGTGCCCCAGTCGTCTGAAATTCCCATTATTTTGCGGTAGGTTTTTGCTTTGGGAGATTCCCAGGAATCAAGGACCGTCTTTATTGCCAGGTATAGCTGTTCGTAAGGTGTCTTCTTAATTTCAATTCCTGCGCCCTTGATGAGCTCCCTGTATGTCAAAGCGATATTTTTCATCTGGTTGCCGCTAAACGCTCTTTTATAGGAAATCCCCAGCTTATTTTTCCCCTCACTGATAATCGCGTCGAAATCATCGCGTTGCAATCCGAAAGCCATTCCATAACATTGTAAATACCTGCGATAATTGTCCCAGGCAAACCAGGCATTACCGGTTTTTGAAGCAATACCTTCTGCGATTTCCTCGTTGTTTCCGACATCCAGCAGGGTATCCATCATGCCGGGTTGGGAAATCGCTGAGCCGCTCCGTACTGACAAAAGGAGAGGATTTCGAGGATCGCCAAATTTTTTTCCGGTTGCTTTTTCCAGTGCTGACATATTATGCACTACCTGGTCCCTGAAATTTTCCGTGGCCGGGGGGTAGCTATCGATGATCTCCCGACAGCGAAACACTTCAGTTGTAATGATGAACCCGGGCGGTACCGGATATCCGAAGCTTTTCAGTTGAACCATATTGACGCCCTTGTTACCCAACTGGATGATACCGGTCACACGGTTGTGGGCGGAATCAATCGGTGTCATCGCATTTTTAGGATCATAGAGCAGCAATATATGCAGCTTGTCCGCCGGCAGCCTATAGGATTGCTGAAAAAGGGTGGTCAGGATTCTGCTTAAAAACAAATCCAGTTGCTGAAGCCCCAGAGAGAGGGCGATCTGCTCACGGAAAAATATTTCAGACACCCGGTGCTGCAGCTTTTCGCGATCTTCCAGGTTTTGTTCGGGAAGAAATTTTGGCAGTATCCGGTCAAGAGAAATTTGAGATAAAATACGGTTCAGGTTCAGACCGTGAATATTGTGGAAATTATCATGAATAATGTTTTTCACCGCCTGAGCGAAGCCTTTAAAGATATCCAGATACTGGGTTTGAGTGAAGCCCTTCACCTCCAAGGAATGCGCTAAAAATTCCAGCTGACGTTCAAATTCAACGGATGCGATTCCATCCAGTTTCAAGGCTTTGTCAAGCAGTCTTAACAGGCTGTAAATTTGATAAAAGGTAGCTTTGGTAATCAAACTGAGATCGATATCCCGGATGAGATCCTCGAAGAGTACATTGACCAGGGTTTCAAAACGAAACATAAGCCCCAGACAGTCGAATTTCATTTCATGGTAACTTCCATACATGGAGGGGATATCAATGGTGATATGCCGCTTTTTATAAATATTTTCTTTTATTTCATATGATTGATCTGATAAAATAATTTTCTTCAGCTTTTCCATATAATCCAGCAACATGAAAAGCTTTTTGGTTAAATCGGGTTCTGCTAAAGCCTGCTCTGCGCGGCTAAATTCCGGCAGAGCTTCAGTTCTTAATTGTGCGATGTACCCACCAAGCTCGATGTAATCAAAGCTGTATTTTTGATGAAGCAATTTATAAAGGGCAATAACCAACTCAACGCGCTTCAGATCGACCTCGGGAACATGCGGACTTTCTTCAAGCAGGGTTTTTATTTCTTCTTCGGAAAGGTTCAGTAAATCGCCCGGAATGCTGATGCCTTGTTGCACAAAATGAGAGAAGACTTTGTTGACACCGTCAATAAATTGTCCATGCGTATCAATTTGATCGTAGATCGACGATGGAACATACGGTTGCAGACAGGTTTTGTCCCGGGTCTCCCAGAACTGAAGGGTTGCCTCCATAAAAGGGACAATCCGGTTGCTGCTTTCAACGTGGCTTTGTTTTCGTAAAAAATGGATGAGTTTATCCCTGCGCTGGGTGCTTTCATCAATATTGGTGGATATTTCTCTTAGCTTTCCTTCTGCACCGATATCATTAAAAAATGCTGGAAAGAGCCTTGTAAGCTGTTTGGCAAGGTTATATACTGGACCGATACGGCTGTTTAAAAACCGGGTGATGTCGCGGGGAAAAATATCTATGTCTTTAATGAAAACGCCACACAGAGACAGATGAATGATCAGACCCGAGAGAAGACGGGTTGACCATTTCGGGTTTACTTCGATCAGCTCAAGCCATGTTCTGATGTTCAGGATATGGGCGCTGTTAACCTTGATTTTCCTGTCATCGGCTACCCCTTGCGGCATGGGCGCCTGGAAACCCAGATCAATGACGGAATCGATAAAAAAATTAACAAGATCGATTTCGTCAGTATTATATACGCCTCTTCCCATGTTCAGCACACAATTCAAAGCGGTGGCCTGGTACATTCGGGATTGCTCTTTTAGAATGGTAAAGGTCTTGCGGATCAGCGACTGGATATTGTGAAAATTTTCATTCTCGATGATCCAGGTAAGAGTCTGGTTAATGTCCCGCAAAGTCTCCTCGTAGATGAGGGATAACCCATCAAGATTCATAATACGAAAAAGAAAAATTAATTTAAAATGGTGGCCCAGGCCCTTTTTTTCTTTTATTTGAAGTCACTGGCGTGGAATCTGCCTGTAAGCGTCCACAATCTGTCCGAATCCGGGAAGTTCAAGCAGATGGATTAAGACCTCTTCAGACTCGATGCTTTTATCCCGGATGTTCAACTCCAGCTGACTCCGGCAGTCCTTCAGCCGGCGATGGGATATGGATTGGAAAAATTTATCGAAGTGGAAATTCTGATCGATTTCAACAGCTTCTTTTTCAAACCATGTTTGCGGGTCGGCCTTGTCGAGCCAGTATCCGTAGGTATGCTGATAATATTTGATCAGCAAGAGATTAAGGGATTTAAAATTGGTGCAGGACTCCGGAGAACTCTTCAGATAAGTTTCCGCCAGCCGGTTGATTGCATAATAACTTCTTACAAAAAGGAAAAATAAATCATCTGAGGAGCTGCGGATGTGGGTAAAAGTATCGTCTATAACACCCTGGAATTCTGTGAAATGTGTTCCCGATTCCCTAATGGCTTTCTGTATGAACAGCAATATATTATCAACGGAATCCCCTTTTACTTCCGCATCTTTACAAGATTCAGCGGCATCGAAAAAAATCTCAATCAGCAGATTGGCGGCTTCCGGTCCCCTTGGATGGCTTTTGAGAAGATGAAAATATTCCAGTGAATATTTTCGTGCTTCCGCGACAATGAACCTCCAGTTCTTATAAGGATGGGAAAGCTCTTCCAGAAAGATATTTAATCCCTCCATCAGGCCGTAATATTTGGACATTACTTCCTGAAGGAGGCAATACTTCGCATCTATGATAACGTCAACGTGGTAATCAGCGAGGTTGACCTCAAGGGCTTTGGATTTTACTGTCAAAAGTGATGGCCTCCTGCGTGAACCGGGAAAATATATCAGTTAGATTAAGGATAAACCGATTAGTTTAGGCTAAATAGTCATCACCACACCGCTATATGTCAAGACTATCAAAGCTGATGCCAGTTTTCAAGGAAAGGATTGGATATGACCAGTTTGATCGAAAAAGAGACTCTAAAAAAGTGAATATCGAACACTGAAAAGATGAACATCGAATACGCGAACGTCTATCATCGAATGTTGAATGGAAAAAATAGTTAAAGCTTATTCAGCGCATACAGCTAATTAATTAACAATTTTCGTTACGAGTATCAAAACGACTGGGAAAAAACAGAAATAGACCTTCAAGGTTTGACATCGGATTTAAGAAAACAAATGAAATTGAAATGCGGAGCGGAGCGACATCATTATTCGATGTTCGACGTTCGATGTTCAACGTTCATCTCTCAAAATCATAGCGTCCCTAATGCCATCAATCGGTACACAAGCATCCCGGCAAGCCACGCAACGTCTTCCGGCGAAAGGATTTGGCCGATGGTGTTATCAAACAGTATGTTGGCTTCTGCCGGGAATTCTTCATCACTTGTCCATAGAATCAACTGCAAAGGCACTGCCGGCAGCACCTTGAATTCAAAGGCCGCATCTCCGTTTTCAATTTTTACGCCATGAAGTTTTTCGGCGGCCCGTGAGAAACCGGATAAATTTTGGCCAAACACCTTTTTTAAAGGCTCAACGGCTCGTTTTATAAATGCACCAAAGTAAAATGCGGCCCCGGGAATCTCGCGGTAAGATATCCAGCGGCCGGTTATCTCCGGTATCTCCGTTGCCGACAGGTAATGTAAGATTAAGACCTGTTCCTGAAGAGGTATCTCTCTTTTCCGTTCAGTCGCATCTTCAAATTCAAATCGAGGAAAACCAATCCGATAAATTCGATCAAGAAAAGGGATACGAAACGTATCTGCATCCAGTGACTCAAAACCGGATCGCTTTAAGATAACCTCGAAAGGCTCCCGGGACAGCTTTTCGACGGCAAGATTTCTAGCGTTTATGTAGTCGTCAATGCGGGGCATAGTCTATGTTCCGAGTTGCGGGTTAGGGTAATCGACTAAAAAGCCCCGCTCCGGAGGAGAAGGGCTTTTTCAAAGAAATTAGAGGTTCTGTGCCTCAAATCACGCAATCCGTACCGCGAAACAACACCAGATCCGCAACCCGATTTTACAACTCCAGCCATGAATCGGAGAACAGCGACCGGCCAAGAATAACATTTACGGTTTTAGCGTAGTCCTGCATCTCTTTGGAAAGCGAACTCATGTCCGGGGTATTTTCGTCCATAACGCTATAGATCAGGTCGACAACATCCTGGCGCTGTCCCTTGGCAATCGCAATAAGCTGATCATCGAGGGGGTCGGCAATCACCGAATGCATCCCGTATCTTCCGAGCATTACCATGTAAGTCTGGTTGAGAATAGGCCGCAGGTTGTCCGGCGGTCCGTTGGAGATGTTGGATAGCCCACAGGTACTCTTGGCCCCCGGTGCAATATCCGGCAGCATTTCCTGAAACGCCATCAGACTCATGAGCTGGGGTTGCTGAATGTTCACCGGCGTGACGATGCCGTCCACCCAGATTTTTTCATTGGGGATTCCGGCTTCATTGGCAAAGTAAAGCAGTTCGACACAAAGAGCGGCCCGTTCATTTTCATCCCGCGGCAAGCCCTCCGGGCCCCACATCAATGCGATAAAGTCGGCATTGTGTTCCAGGGCAACCGGAACCATGGCTTCGTAACGCTCGGGGCGTACCATGATGGAATTGACGATCGGGGGCTGGGGGGTATCCTTGTAAACTTTGAGCGCCGCTGCGATGGCATCGATATTGGATGTGTCCAACGCCAGTGGAATGTCATCAACAACCTCCTGAACCGTTTGAACTACCCAGGGCATGAGCTCATGCCCGTCCTTTTTGGCCGGTCCAAGGTTGATGTCGATATAGTCCATGCCTTTTTCCCGCTGGAAAAGTGCTTCCTCCTGGATCGGTTTGGGGTCGCGCGCTTTGTACGCTGCACCGATCTTTTTAGATATTACATTTAAACTTTCACCTATTAGTAGCATACAACCTCCCTTTTGGTTTGACGACAGATAATTGGCGATAGACAAAGGCTGACCTGGCGCGTTTTTTTACCTCGCCTTCAGGAATCCTGGAAGATGAGCCGCTTCCCGCGGGCCGACGGTTACCTTCCAATCGGGCAGTTCTTCTTCCACATCACCGGCAATCGCAGCGGCATATCCGGGTATAATCAGTTCCTGATTCTTTATCTTGTCGGTAATGCCGCTCTTTTTCACGAACATTCCGACATCGTCACCGGCAAATTTGCCGGCAGCCCAGGCGGTCATAACGGAAAGCCCCTCGGAATCTTTGATCAACAGCCATGAGGGAACCCGGCTGCCTTCTACTTCACCGGAAACGATAAAATAGGTCAGGGCAAAGTTGGTGGTTACCAGCACCGGCGAATTTTCATCCGGATTATTAATTTCGTAAATGCCCTCGGTGACCGTCATGGGCCGTTGCGGATCAGTATAGATGTTCAAACGTTCCAGCAACAGCGGAAATAAGCTTTCACCGCTAAAATCCGAAAGCACCACGATTCCGCCGTACTTGGCGATAAATGTTCCGGCGAGTACGGTTTCCATATCCAGGTTCGATGCCATCTCGCAGGGAAAGGTGATGGTCGGAAAACCCAGCGCCCGGTTGCCATCTTTAAGTGCCGCCCGCCTTAACGCGACTTGGTCCTGATGAGCCTGTTTGACCTCCCGGGAGCCGGGATCGAGGACTAAGTCTTTAAGGCCCAGTTCGGTCAGCTTTTCAATCATCGGTGTGAGACCTTCTATAGAGTCGGCTCTCACCGCCAGGGGCAGATTACTGTCTTTGGCAAGAGCGCCGTATTCTTCGAGGTTTGTCGCCGTGGCCGCATACATCAACGGCCTTTTAAACGCGCACGCCTCGATGCCGGCTTTCATAACCATAGGATCTTCGGTCATTAAAACGAGATTAAACTCGGAGGTTTCAGCAATTTTTTTGGCAGTTTGAGAAAATGCATTTTTGTCTCCGCCGTTGTCCTTTAACACAATCAATTCCGGTCTAAGATTCAGGCCGACCCTCTCAAACTGGAAGGCATTCCAGGTTTTAAGTTTGGTCTCAAGATCTGCTTCGGCGATATCTGACCCCACCGTGGCCGCAAGAAGGGTTGGGTTGTAAAAAGTTTTTTCATGCCGGTACTGAACGGTTTCACCGCCGGTAGTTGCTTTCCTTACACCTTTTCCGATGGCCACCGGGCGGATCGGGGGGGCTGAGGCTTCCGACAGCTTTTCTCTGGCTTCGTCGGAAACATATGGACAGGCGTCCAGCTCCGCCTTGCCGGAAGCAAGGTTCATGGCAAAGGCCAGGCAGGTGGGAACACCGCATTCTTTGCAGTTGGTTTTCGGCAGGAGTTTAAAAATCTGAATACCGGTTAATGCCATTTTTTTCTCCTTCGTATCGTGTTGCGCGTTACGTGTTGCGCGTTACGAGTTACGGGTTACGCGTTACGAGAACCGAGCTGCGAGTGTGCATTGACTGCGTTCAACTCGCAACTCGCTTTTTTCTATCCGATTAACGGATCCATATCCAGGGCCGGATGCTTTTTCTCCTGCAGGAAGGGCAAAATTTCTTCCTCGGTGACCCCGACAGTTTCATCGGCAATCCTGTCAATCAGGTCGGGAATTCCAATTTCCTTACCCCGTTTGAGGAGCCGCTCTTTGATCTCTTCTTTGAGAATTTTGGGCATCCAGACCATCCGGGCGAGCCCACCGTCGCCGACGATGAACTTTCCCTGGGTGATATTGAATTTGGAATGGCCCACGAAACCCGGCGAAGATGCGCCACCACCCATGACACCAGCCAGTGTGGTAAATTTCATTCCACAGGGAGTTTCGCCCATATAATCGCGGTTGACCGTCATGACCCCGTTGCAGGAAGGCAGCATGGCTGCAATACACTCGCAGCAACCGCAGGTGGTCATGGGATCAACCACCATGGAATAAAAATTATAGTGTGTGACGGCTCCCCGGGAGGCCTTGTAAACAAACTCGTTGACCCCTTTCCACTGCCCCAGCACCGGATCCAGGCATTCGCCTTTTTCGATGGGCTGATTCGGTCCGGTGGGGTTGATTTCGAATGAGGCTTTGCAGTCCATCCAGTTGTAAGCGCCGCACAACCCGGTACGTTCGGGGCTTACCGAGCACACGTGATTGGGGGCAAAGGATTGACAAAGCGTACAGGAATAGTAGGTTTCCACATCCTCATCGGTCATCTTTTCCACGCGCTCATCACGTGTTTTGTACTCAGCCCTGGCCCGTTTTGTTAGCGCGTCCACATCTTTTTTCTTGGTATAAAGCGTAATCTGTACCTTGTCGAGGATATTTCCGAAATCCTGGTGGAACTTGGCGTGCAGGACAATTCCGATATCCTTTAAGGTAAAGCCTTTTTCTATGGCAGCCTTACTTACCCTGATCCAGGAAATATCCCTTTGGCCGATATGCATAATGCCTTGGATGTAGTTGACCAGATGATGAATCTGACGTTCGATAATTGGTTCGAAATCAGTCTGGAATTCACGACCGGCAACCTGGGCATAAATGCCAAGGGGAAATGTATCACCTTCCTTGAGATCACCGATATCAGGACCGATGATTTCTACCTTGGCATCATCAATTTCATTCATTTCCGCCATCTTGCAAAGCTCCGTGCACTGAGTTTTACCACCGCCCGTCTGAGCGTAAAGATCGGCACCCCTGACCCGCTCACCTTCGTATGCCGGACCGAAGGAACAGGGAATATCAATTTCCGATACGGTCACTTTCAACCCCCTGACCTCAACGGATCTCTGGACGATTTCGTCATGGGGCACGTTGGCTACGACATGCTCATAGGTGCAGATGCCGGTGGGTAAAATCTCGGGGATGTCGGTGTCGGCCAGGGTCGGAAAACCCCAGTTGACACAGCCCGCGGCTGCTCCTGCCCAATCGGTGCCCACATCACCCAAGGCATTGACAAAGGCAAAGATTCGATTTTTATTGTAAAGCAGCATTTTTTTGTAGTCACCGGGCTGAACGTTACCGAAAGCCATGGCGGCACGGTTGGCAAATCCCAGGGCAAAAATAGCCGAGGAAATATCAGGTCCAAACGGGACGATTCGGGTATTCCAACCGATTTGAACCCCGGCTTCAAGCAGTTGCATGGTGACTGAAGTATTGTTCTGATTAGCCGCAAGGAAGATATAGAGACTTCGCCGCTGATAATCTTCCACGATGTCCTTGGCAATTTCAGGATTGGGTGCGGCGCCCACAATCGCGGCAAAACCGGGGGCAGTGCCGTCGACAAATTCAACGCCCCGCTTACGAAACACGGTGTCGTCCGCAGCTCCAAGCCAGATTTTACCGGCGTCAATATCGGGTTCCTCGGAATGCAGATAAAAATCCGGTTCATTCAGATACCGCAAGGCTTCACGAATCTCAAAACAAAACAAAGTAGCCATACCGGCATCCAACAACGGACCCAGGTAGGGCAGATGGTTCATGCCCTTGATGTGAGGCGGCAAAAGTTTGCGCGCTACACCTAATGGTTTTTGTATGTCTTCAAGAGTTTCAACCTTGATTCCCAGCAGTGAATAGATCACCGGCAGGTAATAGGCCGTATTGGGAAATCCGACCTTGGTGTCCGCATCATAGGTATCCAGCGCTTTTTGATACTCCCCTTCGACCTGTGAAACGACATTATAGCCACCCTGGATGGCGGCAAATGCAACTAACTTTGACATATGTTCCTCCTTCGTGGAGTTTAGTAATTAATGATTAAGGAATTCAATTAGGCCTCCAGGGCCTGGCGGCTGGCCATATCCATCAGGACCCGCTCCCGGGCTTTATCGATGCCCAGTGCTTTGCGCTTTTTGTCGATGTGGGCGATAATGGCATGGGCATGCTTGATCGGGTCAGTGTACATATCCCACATACCGCCATATAATTTTTCCATCTCCTTAAACAGGTAATCCTGGAACACGGGTGCTCCCGTGGTTTGCAAAAGACCGCCAAACACGGTGTAAACCCCCGAGCTGACAAAATAGTGACCGATAGCAATGGCCTTTTCACTCATCCATTCCGGGGCACTGCCGGCTGCCGGCAAATCCGAGATATCATTGCCGAGACCGCCTGCTTTCACCATTTCAGTCAGGGCCAGCAAAATACGGCTGTTATCCACGCAGGAGCCCAAATGCAGCACCGGCGGAATTCCAACGGTTTCGCACACTTCGGCCAGGCCGGGGCCGCAGTAAACCGCGGCGGTTTCCGGTGTCAGCAGTCCCTCCGTAGCGCATGCAATGGCGTTGCAGCCGGTGGTTAGAACGATGACGTCGTTTTTGATCAATTCTTTGATCATGGTGACGCATTCATTGTTGTGCTGGGAGCGGGCATTGTTGCACCCCACCACCCCGGCGCCACCTCTGATGCGACCGTTAATGATGTTGTCATTTAAAGTGTAATAGGAGCCGCGGAAGGTTCCGCCCAGGTGGTATTCGATGGACTCGACGCCGAAACCGGCAATCTGGGTGGCTTTCTGCTTCGGGATCACGACTTCGGTCTCACGTTTCTCAAAATTATCAATGGCAATTTTTAGAATCCGTTTGGCGTCTTCCATGGCATGGTGTTCGTCAAACTCGATGTGGATGACGTTGTCCTGCTCCATGCGGGCAATGGGATGGGTCGTGATCAGCTTGGTGTGAAAGCACTTGGCCACGTTGGCCAGGTTCTGCATGACGCACTGGATGTCCACCACCATGGCGTCACAGGCGCCGGTGACGATCACCAGTTCCTGCTGGAGAAAATTGCCAGCCGGCGGTACCCCATGGCGCTGCAGCATCTCATTGGCTGTACAGCAGATTCCGGACAGTTGAATCCCTTTAGCCCCCTTGGATTTTGCATAGTCGATCATATCCTGGGTCTGGGCAGCGGCTACGATCATCTCGGAAAGCACCGGTTCATGGCCGTGAATGACGACATTAACGTGATCTTCCCTCATAACTCCAATATTCGCTTCGCTCTGCAGGGGGGAGGGCGTGCCGAACATCACATCCTGCAGGTCGGTGGCCAGCATGGAGCCGCCCCAGCCGTCGGCAATAGCCGCCCGGGTGCATTGCTTGACGAGGCTCTTATAGTCCTGGTCCACGCCCATGTGGGTGCGGTGCATAATTTCCACAACTTCACGGTCTATGTTTCTGGGAATAACACCCGTTTTTTTCCATTTTTCATATAGGGCCTTCGGTGCACGTTTGGCGTAAAGAAGCTCTCCTTCGGGCTTACCCCATTCATCCATTGCCTTTTCGGCGAATTCAACCGCGATTTCATCGATATCGCGTTGGACTTCCTCACCATCCACCTCTACGGTGGTAGCGACATCCAGGGTGTGGGCAATCGCGAGCAGTTTACCGGGGTCTTTGATCCGGTAATCTTCGGTTTCCTTACGTGCTGCCGATAAAAAGACCTCAGCCACTGAGCGTCCGTGATCGGAGTGGGCTGCTGCGCCGGCAGCTACCATGCGGGCAAAGTTACGGGCTGCAATGGTGTTGGCGGTGGCGCCGCATAAACCTTTGCGAGTGTCTTCCCCCTCTATGCCGCCTTTGGGCAGCGGCAGACGACAGGGGCCCATCGCACAGTTTTTGCAGCAAATTCCCTGGATACCAATATTGCAGGGTTTCATCTTCACTGCTCGATCAAAAATTGTTTCTACGCCCAGATCCTGGGCGCGCCTGATCATCTGCTGGCTGGCCACATCGATACTCGCTGCGATAGGATCGGCCAGTTTGGGTGCTTTTTCTTTAACAATTGATTTTTTTACAGGTGTTTCAGCCATACGAGGTTCCTCCTCATAGTTGTTTTGATTTATACATCATCATGGTATTGGATATAATAACGAACCATTAGCTATTCTTTGCCATGTTGTTTAGGCAACATTTGGGTAAACGCCATCGACCGGTCAATTGCCCGGCTATCCTCTCCTGTGAATCCAGGTCAGGCTGTCGATCATCTTGTCTATCATGGACTTCTGGACCGCTGCGGCTGTCTTTGACACTTCCTGCGCTGCAACGCCTGTGCGTCTACCGGCCAGTTTTTCCCGTTCCGCGGCTCGTTTTTGCCGAACTTCATCCAGTTCCGCCTCGATTTTAGCTCGTTCCTCGGCAGCCTTACGAGCCGCTAGATCGGCTTTGGCCTGGGCGTCCGCTTCAGCCTTACGCTTGGCGTCTTCTTCAGCCTTTATCCTGGCCTCTTCCTCAGCCGCAGCCACGGCTTTGGCTTTAGCTTCCGCATCCGCTTTGGCTTTGGCCTCCGTCTCGGCTTGTGCTGCCGTATCTTCTTCAGTTTTTACCTCGGCCTTGGCTGTGGGCGCCGGCTCCGGTGCAGGCTTTTTCTCAACCTTGGGAGCAGCTTTCTTCTTGGCCACAGGAGCTGCCTTCTTGGCAGGTTCAGGTGCGGCCTCTTTTTTCACAGGCGCCGGTTTTTTCTCTTTTTCGTCCTCAATGGTCAAATCCGGTTCAGGAGAAAGAGACAGAAGGTCCACCTCGACGTCATCGAGCCGTTTATTAATAGGTGCGACATCCATGGCCATGCCGCCTTCATAGATTAGATCAATGTAAGATTTGATCAGACGTACGGATTCGGGGTGCCGCATTATTAATACATTCGAGCCGCCCATCAGGTAAACCACCGCTCCCACGGCCTCCATCAGAATAGGGCGTTTTTCCGGATCCCCCAGCAGGGGTGCTTCTTCAGCCGGTAGTTTGGCCTCCTTGCACTTCCAGATTTCGTTGCCGAGGTTGTTGATCAGCGGCAGTTGCAGCTTGTCATCACCCTGGGCCAGCGCCGCCATACGGATACGTTCCATCACGGAATACGAATATTCCAATCCATAACCCAGACCACCCGTAGTGGGATCGATAATCATCCGTTCCACCGGCATTCCCAGGTTTTCAAGCAAGATGTTGCATTGCTTGGCAAGGTTGACATCAATGGGGGAAGATGCAATCACGGTGTGGCCGAAACCCATGGCTGCCGCGCCGATTCCCTTGTGATTTTTATCCTCCACCGGACCGAGAATCAGGTTTTTTCCCTGGCATTCTTCAGCAATTTTTTTAAGGACTTCTTCATCTTTTTCCACGCTGGCCGTTCCCCATATAATCAAGGGCACATCGATAGCAGCCAGGACTTTTTTAACGGTGACGGCAGCATCTTCAGCCGAAGCATCATCGCCGTTTGGGTCGGTGCTCTTAAGCTGTAAAACAACCATATCGGCACCATATTCTTCAACGCATTTTTTGGCCCAGGCAGCCGGATCTGCAACGACATCCTTAAAAGGTGCGAGCGCCGCCTCCGGCCAATCTTCCGGTTTCATATCCCAGATTTCCATGGCAATTTTAGGTTTGTTGGGCATCTCTCCCTCGAACTGGTAGAAGGGATAGCACGCCTCTCCGCCGATGGTAACAGCTTTATCACCCTTTCCCAGGGTAATTTCCTTTATATTGCCTGTGTAGGACTCTTTAAAAAATTCAAAAGCCAATGTTACCTCCTTATGTATTTTTACCGGTTAGTGATTGCAGTGCCCATGAGTCGAAGCATTGCAACGAGTTAACCACAAATAGAACAGTGCTTCTGTCAGGTGATTTAAGTTATTTATTCAACCCCCCTTTCATGAGATTATTTATTTCTATAATCTACAAACGGTAGATCTGTCGCCTCCTCATGTGTCGTCAGGGTGAGAACAGTAAATGATTCCGCCGTGAACCGCATGCAACCCAAGCGAACGACAGGCAGCTCCGCCACTCGTCCGATGGGTCCTCATAAAATGCCGAATATGATCATTTATCTGGAGTGAATTGTTTTGTCAAGAGAAGAGCACGTCTGAATATAAATTTCTAATTAAATCAGATTCATTGCTGTTAAGCGTCCCATGATTCCGGGTTCAGAGGTCCCGAGTTGAGGGTTCAGAGATTCCGGGTTCAGGGCAGCCGCCGGCAGTCAATGAGAGCATGTCGAAAATCAAATATCGAATGCCGAAGGAAGGAATTTTGTCAATTTTCATGGATTCAGTAGACAGAGCGCAGCGATACCACCCTTCGTCCTTCGTCAATCGTCCTACATCGTTTTTTTTCGTGCCTCCAGGCGGGCTTTTAACTTTGGGAACTGATTCATGTCCGTATGCGGTAAAAAGAGTGCGGCCACATAATTATCCATGTAAGAATTTGTATCCGACAGCTCGAAATTAGTCATTTTTTTGGTAACTTCCGCCACATCTTTACGGATCCGATTGGTCAGCGAACTCATTCGGGCGCCCATCAACGAGCCATTACCGATAAAAGCGACTTTATCCGGGTCCATTTCCGGCAACAGACCGATGGTCATGGCTTTTTCGAGATCCACATAACTGCCGAATCCTCCGGCTAGAATGATATGCTCGATGTCGGCAATCCCTATGCCCACCTCCGCTAACAAGGTCATGCAGCCACTGTAAATAGCACCTTTGGCCCTGATGAGGTTCTCGATATCGATTTCAGTAATGGTAATATCACGGTCGATCTGGGTTTCATCTTTCCAGGCCAAGACGTATTCATAAATACCGTTGTTTTCTCGAATGCGAGGAGTGTCCAGGTCGCGCTCAAATTTGCCCAGGTTGTTAATAATCCCTATTTCGAACATGACGGCCACCATGATAATCAGCCCGGACCCGCAAATACCTTTGGCGCGTACATTCCCGATGGTAATGATCATCGGTTCAAGGGTAACCGGATCGATGGAGAAATCTTCAATGGCCCCTTTGGCAGCACGCATCCCGAATTCCAGCCCGCCGCCTTCAAAGGCCGGCCCGGCGGAACAGGCTGCACATGCCAACCATTCTTTGTTGCCGATCACTATTTCGGCGTTGGTGCCGACATCCAGATAAAGCGTAAGGGTCTCGTTGCGATAAATTCCGGATCCCATCACGCCGGCGACGATATCTCCACCGACATAGCTGGAAACCGCAGGATAAACCAAAGCGGTGACATGCTCGACCAGATCCATACCCAGATCGGCGGCTTTTACAGGCGGATACAGGGTGGCGGCCGGAACGTATGGCGCGCGCCGGATAGATCGCGGATTGACGGCCAGCATCAACTGGGTCATGGTTGTATTGCCGGCCAGCGTGATGGTGGAAATATCTTCAGGATCGACGCCGGATTTTTTAACAATTTTTTTTAGAATCTTATTGATGGTATTAATGACGACTTCGTTTATTTTTTCCAGACCGCCCGGTTTTTCCGCAAAGACAATGCGCGAAATAACATCTTCACCGTAACTGATTTGCCCGTTAAACTCCCCATGCTCGGCCAGCACATCACCGGTGATCAGATCGATAACTTGTCCATAAATCGTTGTGGTCCCGATATCCATGGCAATGGCATAATTTTGACGGGTCGTATCTCCGGGTTGAACATTTATAATGAGGGTTTTGCCGACATCCCGTACCGGCCGGACCAGGGTCGCAGTCACCTTGAAATCGTCTTGGCGAATCACGTCGGGCAATTTTCGAATCACCGAAAGATCGACCTCAAGACGATGTTCGTCGTATTTGAGTTTCAGATAGCTGATCAAGCGGGTAATATCGGGCAGGTTGTCCTGGGCGGTAGGTGCGGGAAGCTCCAGGTATTTTTTTTCCACGGGAGCCACAAACAGACCTTTTTCCTTCAGTTCCTCAAAGTTAAATTTCCGGATATGGGCTGTACGACGCGGGGAGGCCTGCAATTTAAGGACGCCGGCGTCGATGGTGGATTCGACGGGAATACGTATCACAAGATCGCTCTTTGCCTTAGCTTGGCAGGCGAGACGATAGCCCTTATCCTGATCTTCCCCGCTAAGTTTTTCTGAAATTCCGCCTTCCACACTGCCTTCTTCAATAAGGACGCGGCATTTTCCGCATACACCTTCACCACCGCAGGAAGCGTTTACATGCACCCCGGCCTCCAGGGCTGCACGAATAACAGTTTCGCCGTCCTGAACTTGAATTGTCGTCTCGTAAGGTAAAAATCTAATCGTGTGCGTGCTCATTTTCAATTTCCTTCTTCAGTTGTTATTGATGTCAGAGGACAGGAAACAGAGGCCGGATGACAGAGACCGGAAATCAGATTAGATAGATAGTTCATTCCCGCAACCCTTTGGATCCTCCGCCTGCACCTTCCGTTGAGCGATGTCTTACTCTATGCGCCATGTCCTTTACTCTATGCCCTTTTTGTCCGCAACCCGTAACTAATAACGAATGACAGAGTCAAGCAATTCCATCCTTCGGCATTCAATATTGATGTGGCCGCAAAAAGGCACAAAAAACACAAAAAGAAAATTTTACACTTAATAATTACAATAGGTTATAAGATCAAAATTCAAAAATTCTGACTTTTTACGAGATTGTCAATATTCTGCGGTTCGCTTTTCGAGCCTAACGTTCTAAACGAATGACAAGTGACCAGTGAAAAGAGAAGAGGGACCAGCAACAAGCATCCAGCCACCAGAGGCCGGTGACAAGCTTCATGCCGTCTCATCAAATTTACAGTTCAACGTCAGCATATCCCCGTCGAAAAAGGTATCGACCTTATAAGGCAATTGGTTAAACAATTTGATCATGCCGCGATTATGTGGAGACGTGTAGGCAACCAAACCGGAAATGTGATTTTCCCGGGCTGCTGCGGCCAGCTTTTTCAGCAGGATGTGGCCCATTCCTTTTTTTTGATAATCCTTGCTGACGGAAAACGCAATTTCTGCAACGTTGGTGGCGGGATCGATCAGATATTCTCCAATGGCTACCACCCGGCCGAAACCAAATTCTCCGACGACCGCCACAACGGTTAAGTCTTTAACATAGTCTATCTG
>JAJRVC010000626.1 GCA_024277475.1 Deltaproteobacteria bacterium | reverse complement strand
CACCATAGATGAAGGCCATGATTTCTTCCGGGTCAAATATATCATCATATTTTTCATCGATCCAAAGGCGGAAATCGGGGGAAATGTTTTCAATGCGAGGGGCGTCATCGGGTGGATAGAGGTAGAGGGGGAAGTTGTAATTTCCTTCCTTTGTTTTGTCTGAGACTGTACAACTTTCTGCCACGAAATCAGATATCAATACATGTTGCCAGTTTCGAGTACCTAATTGTCTTGGGACAAGAAGCTGAAGATTTTCCCGCCAAACTACATGATCTAGCAATTCCCGGCGGGGCCTATCCATTACCGAATTTGAATAGAAGCTCCAGCGTTTATCAAACGGGCGATACATGCAAAGAGTTTTGGGAATGTTTAAGTTATCAAGTTTCGCAATTTTTTGCCGCATTTGGGTTGCCTTACGAAGCCTATTTCTTTTCTTTTCCTGCGTATCTTTTTTTGGTGCCCGAAAATACATTTCGCAAAATTTTTGATCCGTCAGCGATTTATTTGTAGCATCTGCTATTCGGATATCTATGTCTGACTTAGTAAACCCAATTGCAAATGGATCCCGGTGTGTTTGAAATCCCAATACGTCGATATTCATGATCTGTGTTGGATTCTCTTTGTTCCAAGTATCATGTAATGGCCAATACTTTAAATATTCTACGAAACCTTTCCCATTAAATGGACAAAACATATACAATGGTGATATTGGTTTAATTTTTTGCCAATCTACACTATTGATCGTTGCTTCAGCGCTCGCTTTGTATTTGCTTAGTTGTTTGCCCCAAAGATCGGCATGAAACACACCCTTTTTTTGGCCTGATTTTTTTACTAATAGTGTAATAGCCACGCCTTGCTGAATATCAAATACATTCTCATCGACTGAGCCATCCGGCGAGACTTCTTTTTTCTTGGTATTGCCGTGGAGATCGAGCACATAGATGGCATCGAAGCTTTTCATCAATGATTGGCGCATGCCGCGAAAGGTCGGGTTGTCAATGAAGGAATGATTGGTGATGATGCCGACCACGCCTTCCTTCACACCCTCAATTGTGCGCACGGCAATGGAGCCGTCATCAGCCTCCACGTCATACTCGCCACCATCCATTTTCATCTGGGCAAAACGGATGAATTTGACATAATCATCGTTGAGCCATTTTGGATTTTTTTCGCCCAGCGGTTTGCCGTCAACCTGCTTGTAGGCATCAATGGCTTTTGAAATCCATTTGCCCTTGTTTTTCGAATGGCCGGAATAAGGAGGGTTGCCAGTAATAACCAGAATCTTCTTGTCCTTGACCTTTTGAGCCAGCTCCACCTCAGTTGAAAGGGCGGGCAGGAAGGCCTCACGTTTTGGCGTGATCGGTTCCAGCGTATTGGTGAGATATATCCCCAGCCGCTCGTCATCTTTCAATTTGTGGCCCTTGTCGGCGAGATATTGCGACAGTTTCAGATGAGCAATGGTGTAGGGGGCGAGCAGGAACTCAAAACCGTAGATATTTTGCAAAATATGCTCGCGCACCACCAGATCGGCAGTTCCCGCATCCGGCCCGCCGATATTGGCGAAAATCTGTTCCATCACCTCGACCAGAAAGGTGCCTGTGCCACAGGCAAAATCCAGAACGGTGACTTTCTTGTCATCCGCCAGGCCTTTTTGAATGCCAAAAGTATCTTTCAAAATATCGTCTATGGCGCGGACAATGAAATTCACCACCGGTGGCGGGGTGTAATAAACACCTCGGGTTTCCTTGGTTTTGGGATCATATTTTTCGAGAAAATCCTCATAGAAATAAATATAGGGATCACGTTCAAACAGCCGCGCCTCATCCTCATCACGTGCCTTGATACCGCGCCGCACCTTGCGCCCCTGAAAGGAAAGTGCGGCAAGGATTTCTGCCAGATCAAGCCCGTTGATCAGTGACAGGATTTCATCAATCAGGTATTTGACCGGGGCATATTGCGGCTTTTCCATCTCATCGAGAAAATCCGACAATTCGCGTATCAGGCTGAATGATGCGGGGATGAAGCCCTTGACATTGTGGAGGTTGATTTCCTGATTTGCTCCGGCATTGAGCCTTGACAGAAACAGCGAATAGGCCAGCATCTGGGCAAAGGCATCAGCAAATTCCTTTGTCGTCAGCGCATGGAAAACCTGTTTTTGAAATACCTCAAAAAGACCATAAAGTTTACCGCCGGTATCTTCCTTTTGCTGGCGGGTCAGTTCTTCGGTCAAATCATCGCGCAGATAGTGCGCCCTGGTGGCCAGTTGTTCGGCCAGAATTTCAGGATCAGAAATCGGGTCCGGGTCAACGGAAAAAAAGCCTGAGAGCATTTTTTCCAGTTTGGCAACCTTGTCCCTGTCGGGTGAAAATTTCGGATTGAGCAGGTCGCTTTCATAACCAAGCGTTTCACGGGCAACAACTTTGCCTTCGCGCAGCCATATCCATTGCAGATAATTGGTGATGACAAGATTGTCGGAAAGGGCCGTATAGCGCTTGATCTGGCTGGATTTCAGCACCTTGTCGAGATTGACATCTGGTGCCTTGTTTTCCACGTAACCAAGCGTCTGGCCATTGCGAATGATCTTGAAATCGGGTGCGCCCTTGTCGCCTTCGCGGCCCGATTCATGCTGTACAAGTATACTCTCGGGCCGGAGTGCATTGAGCAGGTTTTCCAGCGCCGTGCGACCGGAATGCTCCGTCGATTTCTGGCGATAGGTTTCGCCCAGATCGTTGAAATAGGTTGTAAACAGGTCGTCCATTGCGCTCCGCCAGGATTGTACAGGAAATCTTGCTCAACCTGTCGGGGCAGTTTGAAACATATGGTGCGATTCTGCAATGGTGATATATCTGGACATT
>JAJRVC010000625.1 GCA_024277475.1 Deltaproteobacteria bacterium | reverse complement strand
GGTGTTCAATAATATGTACAGAAATGAATGGGCGTCTCTTTTTGGAGAAGCAGTCATCGACTGTGACATGCCCAATGAGGAAACCATCATCGAAGAAACTTATCCCGGATAAACCGAAAATAATAAGTAGAATAAATTCCAATTTATAATATCCAAATTTCAAACAAGATTAAAAGCCCAGTGGTTGAAATTTTGGATTTTAGTGCTATATTTTGCAGCTACCCCGCTTCTCTTGCCATATTTGTTTGACAGCACTGGACGCAAAGGCTAAAATCCAAGTAATAGTTCACCGCAAACCTACCGGCATTGCCTGAGCGAACCTGTCATTGTTTTAGGGGATCTACCTATGGAGAGAACCGATTCCAGTGTACGTTTCACTGAGAAACAGGGGCAGTTGTTGGTTAAACTGGCCCGTAAAACCATTCTGAAAAAGCTGGCCGGCGAATCACCCGGGACCGAATCGGATACGCTTGCCACGTTCTTTCAGGACGCCAACTTCCAGGCACATTACGGTACATTTGTCACGCTTAAGATTCAGGGACAATTGCGGGGATGTATCGGTAATCTGACGTCCACGGAATCCGTCCTGGACGGTGTAAAACGAAATGCCGTTAATGCGGCCTTTCATGATCCGCGCTTTTCTCCCCTATCCGTCGCTGAATTGGATCGAACCGAGATTGAAGTGAGCATTTTGACCGAACCCCTGCCCCTGGAGTATCGGGATACGAGCGAACTGATTCAAAAACTTCGCGTCAATGTGGATGGTGTCATTATCCGCAAAGGCCATACCAGCGCCACCTTTTTACCCCAGGTGTGGGAGCAGTTGCCCCGACCTGAAGGGTTTCTCAGCCATTTGTGCCTGAAAGCAGGGCTACCCGCCGATGCCTGGAAGAGCTGCGAACTGGAAGTCTTGACCTACCAGGTCCAATATTTTGAAGAAGGACTTTGATCGTGTTATAATTCGGCTGGTCCTCGCAACGGGCATTTCCGCCGTGGGTCACCCGGTTTCTGACCATTCGTGAGATCTTAATCCACTATTTCTAAAATCAACAGCATGTTTTTAGGCATGCCTATGGTTTTCGCAAGCTTGCAGGCACCGATTTCAGCCCCCTCTTCCCGGCACTGTGGTCAACCACAGTGTTCAGCCCTGTCCCTAAATTCACAAAATCCGGAACTTGAATACTTTCCACTCCGCTAAAAAATCCCATCGGATTCTACCCCGTTTAGCAAAGCCCGGGATGGAATGGTAAAAACATTCTAACCCCGTTTTTTACAAAGTCATTCCGGATTAACTTACCCGGATAACCCGGAAAATGTTTTTTTGCACAAAACGTCAAAGATCCGCCTGGAGGGTAAAGAATTCCCAACCAAGACTATAGCCTACTAGTTGCGCAAGGGCAACGAAGTGATATCCCGCTTAAAAAACTTAATACCACTATTAAAAAATTTAATAGCTATTCATGCTTGGCGGTTAAATTAACAAGGCTTTTATGTGAAAATTCATAAAATACATCGTACTGTACTGAATATATCTTATTATAATAATATCAGATAAATATAAACATTTAATATTGAATTTGAACGGTTTTTCAGAACAAATTTATCTTAAATAGCTATCACTGGTACATGATTTGCTGTGAGTCATACAAAAACACCTCGGTTAGGAGATTTAAAAGATGCGAAACGATTCGGGTATAACATTTTTAGAGTTGATGGTGGTGGTTGCGATCATGTCCATTTTAGCCAGTATGGCAATCCCTGGATTTCTCAGTTGGCTGCCGAGATATAGGATGCGCAGTGCCGCGGACGAGGTTCTTTCAACCTTGCAGCAGGCAAAACTCAGGGCCATCAGGGAGAACGATATTGTGTCAGTGGCTTTTGATTTTGTCAATGATCGCTATACAGCGTTTGTAGACAACGGCGCGGGAGCCAATGCCGGCAACGGGACCCAGGAGGCGGGCGAAGCGACTGTTAAAGACGGTCGGATGCCAGCGGGAATTGATTTACAGAATTCAGGATTAGGAACCGTAGTTCAGTTTAATCGCCGTGGATTTCCTGATGCCAGTGGCAATATTGTCGTTGCCAACGGCACCGTAACCCGAACCATTAATCTGACCTTGGGCGGCAGTTCAAGTGTTCAATAGCCATAACCGCCGCGGCCTTTTTTAACGCAAACACGGGAAAAAAAATCAAATGATGAAAATGAATAGATTCAACAAAGGGTTCACCCTGATCGAGTTGATGGTAGCCATGGCAATATCAAGCCTTGTTTTGTCCAGTATCTATGCACTTTTCCATAAACAGGTGACGACCCATAATACCGAGCGGCTGGTAGTTTCCATGCAGCAGAATGTGCGAGCAGCGGTGAGCTTTGTGGAGAGAGATATCCGCATGGCACGCTACGATCCGACGGACAGCGGCCTGTTTACCATCGCGACGGCGAATAGAGCACGGCTTCAATTTCAGAGTGATAATACGGTTGAGGATGGTGTTGTCGGTGACGGCGAAAACATCACCTATGCGCTTGATAATGATGCCAACGGAGACGGCATCGCTGATGGAACCCCCTGTAATCTAGTAAGAATTATTAATATCGCCGGCGCGACCCGAACGGACGTGGTGGCCCGGAACATCGATGCTCTCAATTTCGAATATTTTGACACCTCCGTAAATCCGGTGACCCCTTTAATTGATAAAACCCTTACACCGTGGCAGGTTCCGGCTGGACAGATCGTCGATATCGGCTCCGTACAGGTATCCATTGTTGCCAGATCGGGTGCTACCATTCCGGCCATGTTCATCAACCATACGGACCGAAAAGTCTACCGCAATCGATTCGGCGGCGATACCATCCTGCCGGCGCAGAATGACGATTTTCGCCGGATACAGGTTACCACTGAAATTGATTGCCGAAATTAGTTTGCTGGAGATAGCTATGTCTAAAAAACAGTTTGTTCGAAAATTTAAGGTCTGCAACGGCAACCAAGGTTTCACCCTCATAGAAATCATGATTGCCATGGTCATTTTTGTTGTCGGCATGTTGAGTGTTGCCGCCCTGCAGACCAGTGCCACCAAAGGCAATAACACCGCTAACCGGTCAACCAGAGCGTTTACATGGTGTTCGGATCGAATGGAAGTGCTGCTGAGTCTGCCCTACAACGATGCCGGTTTAAATGCAGGACCGCATTCGGAAGCGAACGGCGATTTTACCCAGACATCGGACGGTATCGATAATGATTATGACGGACAAATAGATGAAGCCGGGGAAAACGGGGTCATTCGCATAATGTGGACCGTTGCAGATAATGACGGTGTCACCGGCGCACCACCACCCCCTGCAAATACCAAAAGCATCAGCGTCACGGTAACTTGGCGAACACCTCTGGGAAGACAAAAAAGTCTCACTCTGAACACCGTCAGAGCTCGGAATGCAACCGCGAGTTAATCTGTTCACGGATAAATGTGATTGAAAGGAAAAAATCCATGTTCAAGAATTTTTTATCGCTTAAAAATGAAGAAGGCTCTGCCATCGTGATTGCGCTGATGATTTTAATGGTCGTTACGATCATCGGGGTATCGTCTTCCAACACGACCACGGTTGAACTGCAGATTGTCCGCAACGACGGAATTTATAAACAGAACTTGTATCTGGCTGAAGCTGCCGCCCAGGAGGCGATTCAGAGGATCTGGAACGTATCCAGATCCGACCCTTTCCTGCTTGAACGAAGAACTCCGGTGTGGCTCAATACCATCGACATGGCCGACATCGACAATTGGGACGATGACGGGGCTGACGGTGATGATACGGCACTGGTATCATCGACTGATCCGAATGCGAGCCTATCGGTGGTCGATGTCGGAATACCCGACGGAGGATCCCTGGATATTTCCTCCGAAACAAGCGCCCATGACTTTGCTGTCTTTGGACTCGGCAACCGCAATAATGGGCGGGTGTTTATTCAAATCGGATATAGAGAACGATTTTAGAAAAGGAGTTTACTCATGTCGTTGAAAAAATATATAGGCTGGTTTGTTGTTTTAAAAGGCAAAAAACATATCATCGCAAAAGCAACCCTGACTCTTTTTACTGCCCTGCTCCTGTGTCATAGCAACACGGCCCGCGCAGTCGATATCAGTGACGAACCCATGGAGACCCAGGTTCAATCGGCAGCCGCCAACCTTATGTTTGTGCTGGACAATTCAGGCAGCATGGACTGGGAGTTTCTAACCGAAGGTACCGATGGAAAATTTGAAGGCAACATCGAGTATCTGTTCGACGATCCCGGGGATAATAATTATGATACGTCCAGCAGCAATGGTACCATACTGACGGGGGCCAACCGGGCCAAATGGAAATCCCAGTGGTCGGGATATAATAAGGTATTTTATGACCCCGATACGGTCTATTTGCCCTGGCCGCAAACCGACAACAATTTGCTTGTGGACGCCGACATCAGCAATCCCAGGTCCAATCCGGCCAATGCAACTCCCACGTTTGATCTGACGGCCGAGTATCATTCGGTTGCAGGTTACGACGGCGAAGTGATCGTGGACAACACCGATGCCGGCTTTTCAGTAAATGATGAGAGCCATTGGGGAACTTCTAGCTATACAAACAACATCGGGAGTAACTACCGTTATAATGAAATCCTGCCCGATCCGGACCCTGGTGTCTGGGCCCAATGGACGCCGACACTGCCGAAAGCAGGCAATTACAAGGTATATGTCTGGTTTCGAAACCTTGACTCTCGCTCTAAAAACGTCACTTACACCATCGGGTACGACGGCGGCACAGCCACCGTCAGCGGCATCAGTCACCATACGGATGAGGGTCTGGGTGATCAGTGGGTCCTGCTGGGTGAGTATGCATTTGCAGCGGATGGTTCGGATTATGTTAGGCTGGAAGCGTTGAGAATCGACGACGACTGCTGTGATTACGGCGCCGATGCGGTTAAGTTTGTCGACCCTAATGCGTCGACTGCGGCCACTGTGAGCATTAAAAACGCCCATTACTACACCTGGAATGACGCCGATGGTGATGGCGAGTTGGACAGCGGCGAGAACGTATATCTGGTTAACTTTGTCGACAGTGATGCCGATAATATTTTGGACACCCGCGAATATTTTGTGATTGATAGAACGGACGGCAACGACATCGTTGAAGACGGAGAATTGATTGAGGTCACCGATACAGCCGAGCAGGACCTCATCAAACCTCAATTATATGATGAAAACGGAACTCCCTTAAGATACAGAACCGATGCGGAGGATCTGCAGAATTTTGCCAACTGGTACCAGTACTTCCGACGACGGGAGTTGACCGCCAAAGCAGTTGTGTCCAACGCCATCAACAGTCTCGAACGCGTCAGCATCGGTCTTTATTCCATAAACCCCGATGTGCGCCAACCGGTGCTGCCCATAAAACTGGACATGGCGGCCAGTGAAATTGTTGACAACCAGGACGCCAGTTTTACCAGAACCGGAACCTGGTATGAGTCCGGTGCATCAAATGAATATGACGGAAGTTCCTATTACACTACTCAGGTGGGCGCTACCGCCACCTGGACGCCTGACCTTCCCGCTACCGGTACCTATAATGTTTATGCCTGGTGGTGCTACTGGAGCACACGCGACACCAATGCTCTGTATACCGTTAATTATGCCGGCGGGTCCGATTCAGTGCGTGTCAACCAGCAGCAGGACACCGGCCAGTGGATACTCCTCGGCACTTATAATTTTGATGCCGGCACATCCGGAAACGTGACCGTAACCCGGGACGGGCTGAGTACTCAAAGCAGCACGAGTGCCGATGCCGTCATGTTTGAACAAACGGGCGGTGCCACGGTTAACGTGGACGATACTTATACCCTGCTGGATCAACTTTACAGCATGGACTCCCATGACAGTACTCCCTTGAGACTTGCGCTGGAAAATGTAGGTAAATATTATCACCAGGATGATGGTTCCAACGGCAATCTGGGTAGCTCTCCATTTGCCGATTCGATCAACGGCGGGGCCTGCCAGAAGGCCTATGCCATCGTCATGACGGACGGATACTGGAACGGCAGCGATCCCAGCGTGGGCAACGCGGATTCCAACCAGGGTGACCCCTATGAAGATACCTATTCCAATACCCTGGCCGATGTGGCCATGTACTATTATGATAATGATTTGTCCAGCGCACTTGACGATGTTGTGCCGACAAAGG
>JAJRVC010000036.1 GCA_024277475.1 Deltaproteobacteria bacterium | reverse complement strand
GGCCCCTATTGGAGAGCTTGTTTCTGTGCAACAGCGCCGGCTTTTTAATAACCTCGGCATCTAACCCGAACCGGTTTCCGGTCACCAAAACAAGCCCGGCATAATCCGGGACACATAACGGAATCGCCTTTAAAGGAGCTGCATACCAAAAATAGTTGGGCATCCTGGTTGATTTTCCCACAGACTTAACCTTTAAGGCGTTTCTGAAATACCAGTGTTTTTTCTTTTTGAAATCTTGTTTAAAATCCGAATGTGTTATTTTGATCTCATATTCATGGATGTAGCCGGACCGGGTTACCGATAAGATATCAGCCTCCCAATCAAGCCACGCCCAGTAGATATTGGGAAGCACGGCACAATGGCCTTTGCCGACAAGACCTCCGTAAATCAATAACTGTATTCGTTCTTCATCAAGCAAGGTTTAAAATCCTATCAAGTAAAGCATTGCGCTCCAGCTCAGGCATCCTCCGCAACCTGGCCACCCAGCGGTTTTGCTTCCGCTGGATACGTTCGCGATCGCGGAATGTATCGCCCAGATACCGGTAATCATGCAGTTTGCCGGGCGGAGGATATGACATCCAGACATATTCGGTTGCCAGGCCGCCCCGGGTCATGGTCTGAAACGATTCCACATTCCAGCCGTCAAGCATTTCGGCGTACAGCTCCGAGTTGTAGCCGGAAATCATTATCTGTGTAATTGGCGATGCGAGATTCAGCAAAATCCGCAAAAGTTCGATATGGTGATCTTTGCTGTATTCGTGATTGTACCGCCGCTCGGTTGTTTTGCGAGTTGACATCAGATAGGGCGGGTCCGCATAGATGAAGGCGTGATCCTTTGGTTTAAAATTCCGTAGCCAGTCCGCGGCATCGGTTTTGATCAGTTCCACATGAGGGTATTTCCCATGGTCCCATAAAAGGTGCGCTGCAGGATCGCTGTCAATGGCGATGTTTCTATTGGCCGGGAGTTTGTTTCTAATGACCGCACCTCCCCCCAGGTGGGTTTCGATATAGGTGTCGTGGGGCGGGATCAGATTGATGAGCCTGTGATAGCAAGTGCCTTTTCCGCCCGGGTAGCGGGTTGATTCAGCCATTGCTGCCCTTCCTTATTTCTCCTTTCAGATAGGCTTCTAAAACATCGGTAGCGGCCTTGCTGCCCCTACATAAAAAAACGGCATAATCCCCGGCGGCCAGATTCCGCAACCAAGTCTCTTGACCGCCTCTGGGATTTTTTCCATCAAACCTTTTCATCTCAATGAAAAGGCCATGATAACCGCCGAGTGCGACGGGTAAAAACATATCCGGCACACCGGCCTTGACGCCCTCTTTTTTCATTTTTTTGGCCACAACAATATGACGATGGCCACCATTCGGGACCGCAAACAGGAGAGCCAGGGCCGGCCACCGGTGTTCGTACAGCGCGGCCCATTGGAATACGGCTACCTGGTCTTCGTGTTCGGAGCGGGCGGGCAGTTTCACTTTTTAGCCGCCCATTCTTCTATGGTCATTATTTTGATAGCCAACCCATCCCAATTCAGCCGTTTGTTGAGAATTCCGAAAGCCTCTATGGGAGATGATTCTATAAATTCAATAGCCTTATTGCGTCGCTCTAATTCTTCAATAAATTCTAATTCGGTTACCGTCATATTATCGAAATCCCTCCCTTCTCAAATTTCATTATAGAATCCGCCATGGCCACCGCCTCGGGCCGGTGTGAGATATAAAAACAAAGATCCATGTCCGCCGTCTTGATGAAGGTTCGATAAAGCTGAATGAATTTGATCGCGTTTTTAGCAGACAAGGCACCGTCCTCCTCGTCGAGCAGAGCAGA
Organism: Deltaproteobacteria bacterium; assembly: GCA_024277475.1. The sequence goes on along the minus strand of JAJRVC010000036.1, from coordinate 1,291 downwards.
AAGAAAATGCCGGCCGCTCTTTTCCTGGCTGATCAGGGTTTGAGCCAGGCGCAGGGCTTTCAGAATCCATATTTTCTCCCCGCCGGAAAGATACTCCAGGGGAGTTTCTGTTCCATCCGCAGATATAACGATGATCCGGAGCACCTCTTTGCCGTCTTCGTCCTGGGTCTCAAATCTGACGGTATGAAGCGGTCCGAATGTGCCGGTCAGCATATCGTTTGCGTGCTGGGTGATCACAGGCGCCACAGCTTCTATTTCCAGCGCCCTCATGCCGTCTTTGGAACACGCACGGGCGAGATAATCCCATTGGGCTTGCTCTGATCTTGCCCATACGGTTTTTGCCCTCACAGCCTTGATCTCAGCCTCCAGGGCGTCTAAAACCTCGATTCTGCCTTCGAGCTGAGTAATTCGGTTGCAAAGCTCGATTCTTTCTTTCTCCCGGACCGCCCAGTCGGTCTCCAGTTTGTCGTATTCTTCTTCGGCCGCTTTTAACTGTTTTTCCGCTTCGAAGCTGATGGTTATGGAATCAATTACAGCCTGGGCCTTTGCCAGCTTCTCATCAGTGTTTTTTACACCGGCCTGGTATTCGGCATCCCGGTCCGCGATCAGTTGGGTCAGGGTTGCTATTTCTTTTTCCAGGGCCGCTTTTTTGGCCGTCGCTTCGATTAATTCGGGTTGCTTTTTAACCAGGGGGGCCAGGTCTGCAATATGCCGCCTGGTCGCTTCGATTTGTTTTTTTGCTGCTTCCAGGGATTTTGTTTCCAGATCGGTCCGGAGAGCTTTGATTTTGGATTCTATTCTGATCCTTTCATTTTCTGCGTCGATCAATGCGGTCGATAACTCCTGTCTGGCGGCATCTAAAGCGTATTTGATACCCAGGCCGATCTCTGATCGTTGTTTTTCTTCCCCCTGCAGTATTTCAAGTCTGACACGCTTTATCTCCGCATGGCTTGTAACCGCCTCGGGGAGGCGGTCCCTGGATTTAAGGGAATTGGTGATCAGTCCGCACACCTCGGATGTGCAAGCAGGATCTATATCGTTGAGCACACTGGCGCTTTTCTCCAGCGCTTCTATATTAGCCTTTCGTTTCACAAGGTCCGGGTCTTCATCGATGTGTTTAATCCTCGTTTCAACTTCACGGTATTTGGTGCGGGCAGCTTCGAGTTTCTTTTCAAGATCAGGGATCTTGGGATTTGTTTTGAGCTCGCTGATCCGGACTATGATTTTATTTAGATCGGCTTCCAGGATAGAGATTGTCGAGGTTGTGGCCTGGTTGCGGTTGTTGATATCG
>JAJRVC010000624.1 GCA_024277475.1 Deltaproteobacteria bacterium | reverse complement strand
CTACAACTTCACCCTTGACGCCTTGGCTCTGAAGCCCTCCGGCTTTTGCAACGTTAAGGTACATTGACTTCGATGACCAGATTCATTTCGCCTGCGAAATCCTGGAAAAGTATTCCGAAATCCTGGAAAAGTACCAGGCGAGAGCGGAACACCTGCTGGTGGATGAGTACCAGAACATCAACGCTGCCCAGTTCAAGCTGATTGAATTATTAAGCAGGGAAAATCCCGAAGGGCTTTTTGTTGTGGGTGATGATGCTCAGAGCATTTACGCTTTCCGGTACACAATTCGTAATTTTCGCTTGATTCGCACTGAAAAATTAATCGCTTATCTTTTCTTTCGGAGCCGTCGCGTCGCTCTTGTTGGTCGATACCTTGACGAACTTGATCAACCGGTGGTCGTGCGGATCACCGGGCTCCCCCTCGCGTTTGAAAATGCGGAAGGTGTTGGCCTGCTGGTCGGAGACCAGGATGTAGCCGGTTCCGTCGTCCTCGATCTGGTTCTGCCACAGGTAGGTTCCGCAGGGTCCGGATTTTATATTATTAAACCAGGAATCGTGGGTTACTCTTTTCCGGACTCAAAGCGAAGCTTGACGATGGTAACTACCTGATGCTGATCTCCGGTGGCGCCATCCCATACGGCCAATCCGAAGGAATAAATTTTTTCAGGAAAATCAAGCCGCACATCCCGCTTGTAGGGAGTTCGCAAAGCTCTGCTCAGCTCGAGAGTCCAGTATCCGTCAGACCAGGATGCGCTGCCCCTGATATCTGCTGAATCCCCTCCCTCGGGAGTGCCGGATTCATATAGCGGGAAACTTTTTATCGCCGGGATGCCGTTGCCAGATAATTGCAACGGTACCTGTTTTCCCTCTTTCGGGTAAAATCGAGGATGGGGCGGCTTTCCTTCAGTCTTTTCTGCATTGAGAGTGAGCGGGACCCCGCCCACAGTTCCCGGCAGTCGCTTGCCGGAAGCATCGTTCCCATGGGCTGCTGAGATTTCAGGATGTGCCCACCGAAATGCGGGCTTTAAGCTTCCTTGCGGTACGAACCTTTCCTGGTGATCCAAAAACCCGTCCCCGGGACGTCCCGCCCTTTCGGCCGTAAAAGCATTCCAGTACCACTCATCCACGACTGCGTTTTCCTGCCGGGTGGACATACGCGGAAATTTTTTGAAACGGCCGGTGCTGTGGCATAAGACGGCACAACCGCTCTGCCTGAAGTCATCGACCTGTTCGGTTGCCTGCCAATGAAGCGCAAGGGCGTCGGGCCAGTCCACTTTGGCCCGCCATCGATTGTCGCTAAAAATCCATTGGCCCATCTGGTTCTGGTGGGTTTTATCAAGCCATCGGAAAACAAAATAAAGATTGGTATCATCGTAAACTGCACGAATAAAGACCTCGGTTCCCGGCTGAGGAGGGCCGTCGCCTAATTTCCAGGTGCCTACTTTCGATTCGAGGGCTATGTTCCAGGTATCTTCCTGGGCCTTACCGTCCATTTCAGGAACCGGTTTTCCGTCCAGGTAAGCGACAATCACCGTGGACGGCATATCTTCGCCCTCATAATCACTGTGACGGTCGGGTTTATGGCAGTTCAGGCATACCCTATCCGAGCGGGTTTCGAGAATATTGGCCCTGGCTAACTCGGCCCCATCCCGGGCCCTGCCTCCCGCCATGAGTTCAGCATAAAATCCTCCCGGGCCATGACAGCTTTCACAGGTAACCCGGTCTTCCAGGTAGTGGCCCGTTAGTTCATTGAAAGCCGTCGTGTGACAGCCGAGACATCGCGACTCATCTAATTTAAGTCCACGCCTTCGTACCTCTTCCAGTTTGGTCATCACTTTGTCAAAGGGTTTAAATTTGAGCATGCGCCAGCGTGCCACATGTCTTGGATGCGAAGCCAGGTGGCAGCGAAGGCACAGGTTTGAGCCGGTGAAAGGTATCGGCTCTCCGGAAGCGCTATATTGGAACAAATCAAGGGTCGAAGTTCCGGTGTCGCGGGCTTTGAGATATTCATGCAGTGGTCTGCGAGGAATGCGTAAAGTGGAATGGGCCCTGGACGATTCCGTTGCCCTGCCGACACCACCGTGGCAAACCGTACAACCGTACTCCTCAAACGGAAAACGTTCTATTTGCGAATGTTTTTTTTCAAGTTGTTTCAGCTCCAGGTGGCAGGTAATGCACCGGTCGACGCGATTGCCGTCCTTCAGTAGAATCTGCCTGATGCGGTACTGCGGGTGGTCCAGATAGCGCAATCGCTTTTGTAAGATTGTGCGTTGTCTCCCGTCGGCACTGGCTAAAGCCTTGGTAATCTTTTTCGTCTCTGAACGGAAAAACGCCTTCTGATGGCGCATCCATTCAGGATTCGCCTCCTTTCGGAGGATTAAACCCAAGGTCACCAGGAGAAAGAAGACGAGCAGGGCAAATATTATATACAGATGTTGGTTCACTCCCGGGAGTTTTTTTAGTAAAGCCTGTTTCATTCAAATATTAAACCATGGTGTCTGGACGATATACCTCACATTTAGGAGAAGACGGAGCAAAACCTTGATTATAACCGCCACCATGGTCAAAACCAGAAGAAAGTAGAGTGAGTAACGAACCCGTCCCCATTTTTTGAACCGGCTTCGCCAAAAGGAAAAGGGTAAGACTATTCCCATGAGGTAATAGATGCCCACCAAAGACAAGCCCAGCCAATTTGGCAGGCTACGAAAGTTCAGTCGCGCCGGCCTTGCCATGGCCCAGTCTTGCCAGGGCCAGTACCAGTCCCAGTTGGAGCCACGGAACCAGGCTGCCATTACCGTGAGCAGAACCCAAAACAATAGGCCGGCAGTAAAAGGCAAAGCGGCCCAAATCCGACGCCGGAAGGAATAACACCCTGCACCCCGTGGATCGGTGTCGAGCAGGGGAATCAAAATCAAGCCCGATATGATAAGGAAGGGAATAACCACGCCGGCCAGCCAAGGATCAAAGTAAAGAAGCAGTTCCTGGATCCCGATAAAATACCAGGGTGCTTTGGCGGGGTTTGGGGTGAAATCAGGGTCTGCGGGCACATCTAAAGGGGCTTCAATCGCCAGTCCCAGCCAGGCCAAGACCAACAAACACGCAAGTGCCACTAAAAATTCTTTGAATAAAAAATTGGGGTAAACCGGCAACATGACGGGAGGGTCCTCTTTGTTCAATGCCCTGGGTGTATGCCTTGGAAGGTCCTTGGACAATTGATCTCCTTAAAGGCGTGATGCCAGGTTGCCATCTTTGCGTACGCGCCAGAAATGTATCATTAAAAAAATACCCGATAGAAGCGGCAAAATAAAGACATGCAGGCTGTAAAAACGGACCAGGGCTCTCGGGCCGAGATCTGAATCTCCCAATAGGAAGACGGCTATATCACGATTGTAACTGAGCCCCAGTTCTCTGCCGAGTGGGCCGGCAGCGCCGAGTAAAGGAACCGAATGGAGTAGATTGGTGCCCACTCGGGTTCCCCAGTATGAGATCTGATCCCAGGGTAGTAGATAGCCCGTAAATGCAAAGGTTAATATAATCAGAAGTAGAAAAACGCCTACAATCCAGTTGAATTCTCGTGGTGGTTTGTAAGAGCCTGTGTAAAAAACGCGCAGCATATGCAGCACGACAGTGATCACGATACCATGCCCGGCCCAACGATGAACGTTACGTAAAAATCCCCCTAGAAAGACGGTATAACGCAGATCTAATATATCGGCGTAGGCGTTTTCCAGGGTAGGCCGGTAATAGATCATCAAAAGAGCTCCGGTGAAGACCGTTACCAAAAATAGCAGGAAGCTTAATCCCCCCAGGCACCAGGTGAAACTGATTTTCATCCTATCGGCGGATATCCGCGTCGGGTGCAGGTGTAGGAAAACCGTTCGGTGCACTGCCTGCAGCTCCTCTGCCGGAGTGCGGGGCAGGCCGGTTCTGAAAATTTTACGCTTAAATTCCGGCGGCAGCTTTAGGGTCATCTTTTTTAAGTCGCTTCGGGTCGAAAACGGGGAGCAGGACCCTTTTCTCTTTTTATAATAATATCCTGATCCACAATAAGAAATCCGTTATCGTCGAGTCTGAGGGCAAATAGATCCAGCGGACGAGGTGGGGGGCCCTCCACATTTCGGCCCTCGGCGTCGAATTTCCCTCCATGGCATGGGCATAAAAACATGTGGTGATCGCTGTTCCAGACCACCATACAACCCAGGTGTGTACAACGGGCGGAAAAGGACAAAAAGCCCTTTTCATCGCGAACGATAAAGAGTTTTCGGCCGCGGTTGTAAACCACTTGGCCGGGTCGATAATCATCCGGGAAGCCCACTTGAACCGACATGGCGGGCCGGCGGGACACCTGCGGCCAAAAAAATTTTAACACTGCGGCCAAAAAAGTAGCTATGAAAAGGCTTAACCCGGTCCATGAAAGTCCCAGTAAAAATCTGCGGCGGCCCTGTTTGAGCTCAGTGGTGGAGGTATGGGTATTAAGCGACATTCATGCGACTCATTATATCTGTCTGTTGCTGATTCATATAATTACACTATACAACCCGAACTCAAGTACAGGTCAAGGAAAAAATGAATTTTTTGAATTTTGAGAGACTGGGGAAAAGATAATGGATTAAAATATCTTGCAATCAAGATCCTAATTTCTTAGAGTTGCACAGGAATAATATCAATCCATAGGGTTTGCTTTGTGCTTTGGTGCCTTTGCGGCATTTTGTTCTCCCACTTCGGCGGATTGGGGTTAGGACGAATAAATAGAAAGCTATCTATTTTTAAGATCATTATGCAGATTCTACCGATTAAAAAACTGTATCTACCGGCATTATCCATTTTTGCAGTGGGATTTCTCCTGCTGGTTTTGATCAGCATATCCACCTACCGCAACCTGGATCGCCAGAAAACAATGGCTCTCAGTTTTCTGCAGCGTCAGGGAGAAGGCTTGATCCTCTCCCTTGAAGCGAGTGCCCGTACAGGGATGAAAACCCTCATGTGGCAGGAGGTGTCATTAGGCAGTCTGTTACAGGAAACAGTTAAAAGTGGGGATATTGCTTACGTCTATATTATCGATGAGCATGGGACAATCGTCCACCATTCGGATCCTTTAAAAGCAGGGATGATTGTCGACTGGAAACCTCATATTACCCGAGAAGATCAAATTGACACCCGGATAAAGACTCTACCTGACAAGACCCAGATATATGAGCTCGCAAAATTTTTTTCACCTATGTATGCACCTACAATTATCCATAATCGAAACAGCCGGATGGATCCGGACTCAGGCCATTTGGCAAACTCTCATTCGCATCACGGGGATAGGATTATACTGGGTATGAAAATGACGGCCTATGAGCAGGCGCGCCAAGCGGATGTTCAACATGCTTTTATTATGGCAGCCATTATTTTAATTCTGGGATTGGGGGCTCTTTTTTTTATTTTTGTTATCCAGAATTACTATCTCGTGGATAAAACCCTGAAACAAACTAAAGACTATACCCGTGAAGTAGTCGCCAACATGGCCAATGGATTGATAAGCATCGATTCAGCGGGAAAGATCGTTTCCTTTAACATGTTGGCTCTCGAACTGCTCGGAATAGAGAGGAGCATAGTTCGGGGTATGGATTTAAGGACATTGATCGACTTTGAAATATCAGGTATCCAGAGTACGTTGACTGAATGTGTTCCTGTACTGGATTATGAAATTTGTCATCCACGCCGACCCGGTGAAATGGTCTCACTGGCTTTAAGTGCTACGCCAATTAAAGATGAAAAGGATGGTTGTGATGGAGCGGTGATAGTGTTGCGGGATTTGAGAGAAATTAAATTACTGCAGGAAAAAGTTAAGCGCTCTGAAAAACTGGCAGCCGTCGGAGAGTTGGCTGCCGGCGTTGCCCATGAGATCCGCAACCCTTTGAGCTCAATACGTGGTTTTGCACAATTTTTAAGACATTCCTTGAAAGATAAACCGCAGGAAAGAGAATATGCCGAAACAATGATCACCGAGGTTGACCGCATAAATAGAGTCGTTACCGATCTACTCACTTTTGCACGGCCAACGACGGTTGAACCATCTCCAACGGATATTACGGAGCTTATTGAACATTCCGTCCGGTTGGTTGAAGCAGATGCTTTAACACGCGACGTAACCATCCAGATGAAAATCTCTGATTTAACCAAGCTTCCATTAGACGCCGCTCAAATTACTCAGGCGCTCCTAAATCTTTTGCTCAATGCGTTGCAAGCATTGCCTTCTAAGGGTAACATTGAGATCGGTGCCGAATTGGATGCGCCTGACTCACGCCTCTATCTCTGGGTAAAAGACGATGGCCCCGGTATCCCTCCCAGTCAAATAGAAAAGATCTTTGAACCCTTTTATACGACCCACGAAAAGGGTACAGGTCTGGGGCTTTCCATTGTTCATAAAATCGCGGAAAATCATAACGGCGAAATAAGAGTAAACAGTCCGCCCGAAGGCATGACCCGAGGTTGCTGTTTTTCCATTGTTATACCGATTGTCGTCAGCAGGAAAACAAGAGGTAATCCCAACCCGGACATACCGGAAAATAATTTGTTCGATTAATCCTTCGCAAACATGATGTGATTTCAATAAAATAGGTACTGAAAGCCCGGGGAACAAAAAGACGCTGCCTAAGGAGAATAAATGAAGCCGAAAATCCTCGTAGTCGACGATAATCGTTCTCATCGACAGATGATCAAAGCCGTCCTCTCAGCCGAGGGCTATGAAATTGCGCAAGCTGATAATGGACAGGCAGCGATTGATGCTGTCGCAGAAAAATTTTACGATCTGGTCATAATGGATATTCGTATGCCGGAGGTGGGAGGAATAGAAGCGCTTAAAAAAATAAAAACGATCAGTCCGGGAATACCTATCATTATCATGACAGCTTATGCTTCGGTCGGCACGGCCGTAGATGCACTCAAATCAGGTGCATCAGATTATTTGACCAAACCGCTTGACATCGAAGAACTTAAGATTCTGGTCGCCAAAACTTTGCGAATTCACCAACTCGAAGAGGAAAATATTTACCTCAAAGAAAGATTAAACGATCGTTTCGATTTTTCGAATATCATCGGTCAAAGTCCGGCAATGGATAAACTGTTTGAAACCATGGCCTTGGTCGCACCCTCTGAAGCCACCGCTCTTATTGTTGGTGAAAGCGGGACAGGAAAGGAGCTGATTGCCAACGCTATTCATCAAAACAGTCCTCATAAGGACCGGCCCCTTATAAAAGTCAATTGTGCCGCTTTGCCTGAAACACTTTTAGAGAGCGAGTTGTTCGGTCACGAGAAGGGCTCCTTCACCGGAGCGATAGCTCGTAAACGGGGCCGTTTTCAACTGGCCCACAAATCCTCCATTTTTTTGGATGAGATAGCTGAAATGGCACCTGCAACCCAGGCTAAAATTCTGCGGGTACTCCAGGAACGGGAATTTGAACCCTTAGGGAGCAATCAAACGATAAAAGTAGATACCCGGGTGATTGCGGCCACCAACAAAAACCTTGAAGAGGAAATTGCCGCAGGTCGTTTCCGGGAAGACCTTTACTATCGACTTAATGTGGTGGTCCTTGACGTTCCTCCGATGCGTGAGCGTCGTGAGGATATCCCGCAGTTGGCGGATTTTTTTCTTAAGCAATATGCAGATAAAAACCGTCGCCTCATTCAAGGATTTACGCCCAGGGCAACAGATTTGCTTATGCGATACGATTGGCCCGGAAATGTGCGTGAACTGGAAAATGTCATTGAACGCGCAGTCATCATGTCAAGGGGTGAAGTGATCACTCCTTTGGAATTTCCAAATGTACTCCAGGAATTAGATGAAGAACTAAAAAATTCGCAAATCAATTTAACGCCGGGTAGATCCCTCAAGGAAGTTGAAAAAGCGATGATCCTGCGGACTCTGGATGAGACCGGCGGCAATCGCACGCATGCTGCCAGAATACTGGGGATCACCCGCCGGACGTTGCAGCTCAAGCTCAAAGATTATGGCATTAATCCCTAAACCCGTGAACGGTTACCAGTATCATTTAATCTTGACAATCTCGTAAAAAGTCAAAAGTATCAAATTTTTATGTTATAACCTATTGAAATCATTAAATATAAAATTTTATTTTTGTGCCTTTTTGCAGCCACATCAATCTTTAGCACTCAAGAAATCATCCCGGAGATACTCCGGGTCGGGGTATGAATAAAAACCCTTGCCGGTCTTGACGCCCAGCTCCCCTTTTTCAATCTTTTGTTTGAGCGCTTCGGGGGGATGATCT
>JAJRVC010000623.1 GCA_024277475.1 Deltaproteobacteria bacterium | reverse complement strand
TTTTCTTCAAAGCGAATGAAATAGTTGATAGCTTTTTCTCTCTATCAGTATTTTCTTCCTCAGGTCCTATAGATGGCTCATGAAAAAACGACTCGATTCTCTGAGGTGAAATCTCACCAATTATCCCAATTGGGTCCAAGTTTGGGAGGGTCTTAGATGTGTCCTCTCTGAAATCAGAAGACGAATCTTTAATTTCTTCAGCTGGGTTCATTTCGATTGCCCTCCAGAAAATTATCAAAAATTTTTTCTATCGCTTTCTCAGATTCTTTCTTTGAATTTTCAAGTAAATCTTTTTTTGCGATAAACATAGAGTTCCAGGCCGCGCATTAGTGTATAAGTTTTTTGTTAATAAGCTATATTAAAGAATGTTGGCAACGCTTTATCGGCAATTGCCATGCAGATAACAACCGCTGCGGCTATTCCCAGTCCAGCAAGCGCTGCTGCCCCTCCAATTTGCGGATTTCGGTCAAGTCCTGGCTGACTTCCAGGGTGCCACGGTAGCGGCCCCTGGTATCCCGTACCGCAAAATAACGGATGTAAATAAATTTGCCGCCCAACTCGATCCAGAAGGCTGCCGTGTCCCGCGAGCCGGACTTGAACGCGTCCAGGATCTTGTTGACGATATGCACACTTTTGGGGGGATGGCAGTTGCGGACCTCCCGGCCGATGATCGCGGGGCTGCGGGGGAAAATACGCTCCCCCTCGGAATAATAAGCCACCCGGTCATTCTCATCAACGAAAGTCAAGTCCACCGGCAGGTGGGTCAACATCAGGTTGATCTGCTCCAGGGTCATCCGTCCCGTATCCAGACCCAGGGCCCCGGCCACATCCGTCAGCGCCTCTACTGGCTCGGTTGGCTCCGCCTCCGGCTCTTCGATAATTTCTTCAGGCCAGCCCTGGTCGGGGACCACCCAGGCAAAACCGATGTCGGCCTCGCCCTCTTTAACCTTGATCCACTCCTTTTGTGTAAGCATATCCAGGCTGGTGGGAAAAAGAATGTGCTCTTCCTTGTAGATCATGTCCCGGATGGCCTGGATGGCTTCCTTCAGGGACATCAACGTTTGTATCGGATCATTTTCGGCAAACGCTTGCCGGGCCTGTTTCATATTCGCCCGGATATCGTCGTGGATGGACCACATTACCTGGGAGGGCCCGGTAAAGTGGTGGGCTTCCAGCATGGGGAATAGCTGGTTTTCCTTGCGGGTGTAATGAGTATTGATTTCCGACAATTGATCAATGAGTTCTCCCAGTGCCTGGCGATGCTCTTCAAAGGCTTCAGGTGTGGGAGGCCGGCCCAGCATACCCATGAGCATACTGATATCACTCATGATTTTTTCTGAGGCCCGGTTTTCCTTCATGTAGGTGTGGATCGGATGACCCACAGGCGGATCCGGCCGGTCCTGTTCCTCTAACGCCTCTTTGAAAATCTCCACATGAACGTCACACAAACGCTTGATTTCCTCAACGGGCAGCCCCTCGTCCATGAGGGCCTGCTCCATTTTAGCGATCTCGGTGGCCCCCACCCCCCGGCTTAGTTTCCGAAATCGTTCTTTAAGGACTTCCATGTCTTCCCCATCGTGGAGATCCCGGATGATTTCTTTGAGTATCTCCTGCTTTTCAATCGAATCAGTTGGGGCTTTGCCCATGGCGGCAGACACAGATTTATCAGAATCTGCATCAGTAACGGTTTGTTTATCGATCTCTGCGGTCAGGGCCGATATCAGCCCCCCAATGTCCAGCCCACCGATGTCTGCAGCCTGTTTCAGCGTGGATACCTTGCCCATGGTCTTACGTATCAAAGGATTTTTCAGGTTTTTAAAGTGAGGGGACAGGGTGATTAAAAAATCAAGCAAAAAAGGGTATTGCTTCAGCAGGCTGTCGATTTTGGTTCTGGCATTTAATTCCATAGATTGGCCTCCTGGCGGCGGACTTTAAAAGGGGTTTTGGTGGATGTGATTTAAGATAAAACAGCGCCAAAATTTTATCGATAATTTAGCTGTTTAAGCTGAAATAACAGGAGGAATCTACGGAGCTTGAACGACGTTCCTCCCCCGAAGACTGAAGAGATAACAGTCAAGTCGATCACTGGTGCGAATCAACTTTGCGATCGATTATACGATTCAAAGCGCTGCTCAATTTTCAGAGCCGGTTTAACCAGCATGGTGACGACAAAGATGCCGAGGGCCAGGATGCCGAGAGTGACACAGATTTCCACCCAGCTTGGTGCATAATCCACCACCTCTCCTAGGGGCGAAGGGACCAGACCCGGCACAATCAATCCAATACCTTTTTCGACCCAGACTCCCAGAAAGAGGAAAATGCAGGCCGGCAGCAGGATTTTAGGGTTATTTTTTCCGGGGTTGAAAGCCAGGGTCAGGGTACCCAAAACATTTATGGAAATCGCGGTCCAGATCCAGGGTACCAGAGCATTGTGACCGTCGAGACCGAAATAGAGATATATCGCCGGCAGACTGTGATGGGTGGGAAGGTAGAATTCTTTGAAAATCTCGGAAAAGAGCATGATCAGATTAATGATGGCTGAAACGGCAGCGATTCGCCTGATTTTGTTAAAGATCTGATCCTCAATTTTAAATGAAGTCGTGGATTGAATGATAATCAGTACGACGATGATCAAAGACGGACCGGCCGCAAAGGCGGATGCTAAAAACCGGGGGCCCATCAAAGGATTGTTCCAGAAAGGCCTGGCGGGAAGCCCCTGATACAAAAAAGCCGTAACCAGGTGGATTCCAAAAGCCCAGAATATTGAGAGAAAAACGAAGGGCAGGTATATTTTGGGCTCGGGTTGGCGATGGTGGTAATGACAATAAAGGATATAAGCTGGCACGATCAGGTTTAAGACCAGATAGCCGTTGAGAACGAGGACATCCCAGGTCAGCAGTGATGACGGCCAGTTAAAAAGACCGATGACCGGCATCATGTGCCAGGCCTTCAAAGGGCCGCCGAGATCAACAAAAACGAACATCAGGCACATGACCAGGGCACCGATGGCCACAACTTCACCGATGATCACAACCTTGTGCAGATCCTTGTCTTTGAAGATATAAGAAGGTAAAATAATCATAACGGACGCCGCCGCCACACCTACCAGAAAGGTGAAGTTGGAAATATAAAACCCCCAACTGACGATATTGGACATGTTGGTGGCCGACAGGCCCAGATTAAATTGGACGACATAGCCGTATACACCCAGCACCATCACAGCGGCTAAAAGGCACAAAAAAAGCTGATAGACGATCCCGCCCGATAGACTCCACGAGATGGTATCCCTGATAAATGCGATTATTTCTTTTACCGTTTTCATCATTAGTTCTCTCTTGCCGTGATTACCGATCGGCTTTTCCGTCTTCATGACCGCCCTCTTTTTTCCTATGCCCGGTCCTAATCAACAAAATACCAGAATTTCGGGTCCGTCCCCAGATTTTCCTTTAACCTGAAAACTTTCTTGTTTTTCAAGACAAATCTGATTTCACTTTTGGGGTCCAGAAGATTTCCGAAAACCCGGGCACCCGTGGGACAAGCCTCGACGCAGGCGGGATTTCTGCCGGCTCTGCTTCTTTGCACACAAAAGGTACATTTTTCCATCTGTCCCCTGGAACGCATCCTGTTGCCGAGATAGTGCTGTTTTTTGGTCATTTCGTTTTTGGGAACAACCGGTTCATTCCAGTTGAAACGCCGCCCATAATAAGGACAGGCGGCGATACAATACCGGCAGCCGATGCACCAGTCATAATCCACAACGACGATGCCGTCGGGTTCCATCCAGGTGGCCTTGGTGGGGCAAGCCTTTACACATGGGGCGTTTTGACAGTGGAAACACTGAACCCCCATATAGAAGTGATCCGCAACCGGTACTTCATGAAAATATTTTCCGTCGCCCACCTCCGGGGTCATCTCACCATGTTCCATCTCAAAAATGCGGATATATTGGGTATGTGACTTGCGGTCGAGGTTGTTTTCTTTCACACAGGCCGCTACGCATTCCATAAAACCCTCACAGCGTGTTACATTAAAGGCATAACCGAACAAAACCCCCTCAATGGGTTCCCCGGAGCTCATCTGGACATTCACCCCTTTTTTTATTTTAGCTAACCGCTCCAGTCGCTGAACCGTTTCGTCTTTTTCTTCCGGGGTCATAAGGCGGTAATTTTTTTTGAAATATTCCTTAAACTGCAATTTGAGTTCTTCGCTTGAACCCAGCGCTTCGGTTCCACACCCGGCGAGCATTGCAGTACCCCCTAGCGCGGCGAGTTTTGCGGCTCCCTTGAGAAATTCCCGCCGCCCGCAGGGTTTAGTCTGTCGCTGCTTATTCTCTTTTTGCTTTCGATTATCGCTATTTTCCCGGGGATCCATGGTATTTCCCTATTCGCTGAAAGGAGGTGAGTATGTTTTGGGCCACCGCTTTTCAAAACGCGGTGAGTGAGGATTGTGGCAGGAGGCACAGTTTTTGACGACCCGCTGCCCTGCCCAGTAAGACAGGCGCTTACCGTGCGCACCGCCCACCCAGTCTTTTCTTTGTCTGAAATGGCACTGACCGCACATCTCGTAACTGCGATCCATATCTATTTTCGTCCCCGCTTCGGTCACCAGAAAATCACGCTCATCCTTATTGTGACAGGTATAACAGGATAGCGGTTTATCCGGACTGCCATGATTCAGACTTATGTCACCATGGGCTATTTCAGCAGCTTTGGCAACACTGACCGATTTATTAATATGGCACTGACTACATTTAAAACGCTGTATTTTGTCCTTGCGGGTTTCGGTCCAGAAACGTCCCCCCTGATAGGGAGTTCGCACCATTACGGTATCTTTCGGCAGTACTATGACTGCGGTGACACTCTTTTCATCATCAAGCGGTGCAGTTGCATTTTTATAAATCCGGGTAACGCCGCTCTGCCCGGTATGTGCAGTCCAGGCTGAAAAGATAACGAGCAGTAATGAGAATATCCCCCAAAGGCATTTTTTATAAATTGGTGTCTTCATAACCTTCCTGAAATATCATTAAATAAGTAATAGTTTCAAGCTCTTCGCAGCACCGTTTTTTTTTGCTACAGCCTTTAGATTGTATCAGTTAAATTCGAATGACCGAAACTAAAGTCTTGTTTGATTAAGGTTGAGCCCTGTTTGCCCACGTCATGATTTAGTTTTGCGGCTAAAGGGCTCGGCGTTGGTTTTCGGTACATGACACTGCCTGCAATTTCCCCGCGAAGGGTGTTCCACACGAATAGTCGCTACCGTCCCCGGACCCACATGGCATGCAATGCAATTGCCTCTCATTTGAAGCTCGTGGGGAATGGGAGGCGGTGCCCCGGGCAGTTCAGAGCGGCCCAGACGGGGAGGCATAACGCTCATCCAGTTGTTTTCAACAAATACTTCGGCCTTGGTCATTGCGACGTGACACTGCCGGCAGGCAACCTGCTCCGGATGGGGCGTTAGGGGTGTATTTCTTCTCAGTTCTTCCGTCCAGCCGCCCCGGGCGTGACAGGCAAGACACTCAACCCTGGCTAAATCGGCTTCCTCAACCTTATGCGGAATATAAGGAGGAGACCCCGGATACTGTCTGCGCGAGTAGTATTCACTGAGGGTTCGGGCGGTGGAAATACCTTCCATATATTCCTTTGATATCAGATCAAAGTTTTCGAATAGGGTCCCGCCGTTCTGATCAAAAGCACCTATCCGTGTTTCCACCACCGCAGACGCCGTTTCCTCCGGCTCATAGGAAAAGGCCGAAAACACGACAAACGGCAAGGCAACGATGCAGAGCCCGGCAAAAATGAGGAACACCTTCCCTACCTTCTGTTCCGCTTTTTGATGTGGTTTTTCCATCATGCTCTCTCCAGTTTAACTGCGCATTTTTTATAATCCGGCTGCTTGGATATGGGGCAAAAGGCATCCAGAGTGACCTCATTGATAAGATAGCTTTCATCAAAGAAGGGAACAAAAACCATTCCCTGCGGGGGGAGTCCCCGGCCGTTGATACTGGCCTTCATCACCACAGAGCCCCTGCGGGAAGATATTTTGACCTTCATCCCGTTGGTGATACCCATGCGGGAGGCATCAGCGGGATTGATTTCCACATAGGATTCCGGTACCGCCTTGTGCAGGATCGGAACCCGGCGGGTCATGGAACCGGTGTGCCAGTGCTCCAGAACGCGGCCTGTATTGAGCCAGAAGGGGTATTCACTGTCCGGCGATTCCGCCGCCGGTTCATAAGGCCGCAGCCATATCCAGGCCTTGTGATCCGGCTTGCCGTAAAAATCGAAATCATCTCCCTTGGCGGCCGGATCATATTTGGCATTGTATCGCCATTTGGTTTCCAATCCGTCGACAAAAGGCCATTGGACTCCTGATCGCGCTTTAAGCTCCTTGTATGGCGCCATTCTGTGTTTGGGAGTATCGTGAAACCGGATATACTCATTCCAGATATCTTCGATGTAGGTTTCCCGGCTCCAGGGGAATTGTTTTTCATATCCCAGTCTTCTGGCGACTTCGATGATCTGCCAGGTATTGCACATGGCATTGCCCGGTGTGGGGACGATCTGCTCGTTGTGCTGGGTGCGCCTTTCCGAGTTGCCGAAAAAACCTTCCCGCTCGACCCATAACGCTGAGGGCAGCACCACATCGGCCACATCATAGGTGGGGGTGGGATATATTTCGGACACCACCATAAAGCGTCCATCCTTTTCGGCGCCGTTCCGGTACCGGTTCAAATTGGGCATCGTGACCATGGGGTTGGTCACCTGGACCCACATGAAACGGATATCCCCTCTGTCCAGTGCCCGGAACATCTCGACGGTATGATAGGTGGGTTTGGGATCGATGTTTTTCACCGGCACCTGCCAGATTTCTGCAGCCATCTTCCGGGCCTCTTCATTCATAACGACGCCGTGAGGAAGCTTATGGGTCAGGGTGCCCACTTCACGCACCGTGCCACAGGCACTGGGCTGACCGGTCAGCGAAAACGGACTGTTGCCGGGGGTGGAAATTTTACCTGTCAACAGATGAATATTGTAAACGAGATTGTTGATCCAGGTTCCCCGGGTGTGTTGATTCATACCCATGCACCAGAAAGAGGTCACCTTTATATCCGGATTTCCGTACAGAGCTGCCATATACATTATATCCATGGCGGAAACACCGGAAATTTTTTCTACCTTTTCGGGTGTGTAATCCTCCAGGAATGCCTTGTACTGTTCAAAATCAACAGTTTCCGCTTTATCTTTACACTTGAAATGGTCTTCGGTACCGTAGCCGATATTGGTTTTGCCCTTATGAAAGGAGACATGCTTTTTGACGAAATCCCAATTAACCCACTTGTTGCGGATAATCTCATAACAGATGGCATTGGCCACGGCCAGATCCGTCTGGGGTCTGAAAAGTATGGATTTGTCCGCCGCCTGGCTGGTACGCGTGGTGCGGGTGGCAAAATCGATGATCTTTACATGTCCCTTGCTCTTACGATTGGCGAGCATTCTTGAGAAGAGGACCGGATGCATTTCGGCCATATTATTGCCCCAGGTGACGAAGACATCGGCATGATCCATGTCGTCATAGCAACCCATGGGCTCATCCAGACCGAAGCTGGTCAAAAACCCCGTTACCGCACTGGCCATGCACAGGCGGGCGTTGGCTTCCACATTATTGGTACCGATGCAACCTTTGAACAGCTTGGAGGCGGCATACCCGTCGGCAATCGACCATTGTCCGGACCCATAAATGGAGACGGCATCCTTACCACGGCTTTTGATGGTCTCTTTCAGTTTTTCGGCAACCAGATCGAGGGCTTCCTGGATGGGAACCTCGACCAGTTTGCCGTTTTTACGGACCAGGGCCTCTTTTACTCTGTCTTTACCATAAAGGATTTGAACGGAATGATAGCCTTTTACGCAGCACAGTCCTTTGTTGACGCTACAGTTAGGATCGCCTTTTACGGCCACTGCCCGATCGCCGGAAACGCCCACCAGCAGGCCGCAGCCTGTACCGCAAAACCGACACGGCGTTTTTTTCCATTCGATGCTCCCCGAAGATGAATCCAACTTTTTCCAGGCGCCGAAACTGATTCCCGGAAACAGCACCGCAGCGGCGGTGACGGCACTCTGTATCGCCGCGGACTTTATGAATTGTCTTCTGCTAATTTCCATTTGCGACTCCTTATAGTGTGTCTTGAGTTTACCCGTCCGTATGGCCAAAGGTCATGCCAAGGGACTCTAATGATTTTAATTTCTTTAATTTCTTTTGTAATTCCTTTTCCTTGTTCTCGTCGGGTGTGTCGGTTATAAGAATCAGGATTTCTTGATTGTCGGCGGGTGTCGCCTCACAGTGGTCGAGGGCTGTAAGATCATTTAAAAGCTCCTCTTTCGCCCCCGGTAGCGGGTATGCCAGGTAGCTGAAAACAGGCATGGGTTCTCCATAAAACGATTATTAGAAAGGGGTTTAATAAGGTTGTGTTAATTCCTATC
>JAJRVC010000622.1 GCA_024277475.1 Deltaproteobacteria bacterium | reverse complement strand
TTCACATTTTGGTCGCCGATCCATCCCGTCCGGCTGCGTTGCGGAAGCTCGAAATATGCTTGATATTCCTGTGCTTCCGCGTCTTGCCGGCCGGGCGCCTCAACTTCCAAAATTGTGAATTTATTTCTTCGTAAACCCTAAAGCCCTTGAAATCAAAAATGAGTTTAAAGAAAATTTTTGGATTAATTAAAAGAAATGATATTTTTAATTTAAAATTCCTGTGACCTATAGTGCGCTTCTTACTGTGAGCCCCGCAGGTCAATGGCGGCTAAACCTGTCAGAAACGCATGGGTCAGCTTTTCTGAAATAAGATGTTCAAAGACCTCCCCTTCCGGAGTCACGCCTCTTATTTTGCCGTCATGCAAGAATTCTGATAGAAGCCGTCTGCTCGTCTCCATACGGTCAACGGGACTGTTTAACCGGATTTCAGCGGGGCCTGTATCCATTGTGATACCTATTCCCTTATCCATGAGGGATTTCATGAAATTTAGGATTCGAGCCAATCTGAGCACGGTAACGGCCTCCTTCCTGCCGGTTGTGTGGTCTATCGGCAGGGCACTCGACCGCATGCAGGAAAAATGATCGGGCAGAATACCTATATTTTTACATAAATCAAAATCTTTGCTGCCCGGGGCCGGATAAAAGATAGATACTCCGGCCAGAACTCTCCGTTGGGCCAGATACAGAAGATCTGAAATTGAATCTTCAGCACTCTGAAAAGGCGCAGCGCAGATCACATATCCAACGGCGTTGAGGCCGAAATCCTCAGCAGATTTCAGAGCCCGGTCAAATGCCGCTCGAACATCGGACCGGCCGAATCTTTTGAGCTGCTCTGCTGAGGCTGAGCCCAGTGAAAGGTTCAGAGTTCTGAAACCGGCGGCCTGCATGGCACGGATCACCCCTTCATCCAGTGATGGCGGATAGAGTCCGTTCATGGCCCTGAGCTCCAATCCGTGCTCCTGAAAACGGCGTTTAATTTCAGCCAGAAGTTCTAAAAACCACCGTCGATCCAGGGACAGGTTTTCATCCTCGAAATCGACAAAACCGACGTTATATTGATTAACGCTGTCCTTGATTTCCCCCATCACGGAATCAACGCTTCTTTTGCGGTAATTGAGATAGGATCGAGCCCCCACACTGCAATAGCTGCACTTCATCGGACATCCGCGCCCGGCAACAATGACCATAGCAGCGCGCTTTTTGCGGCGGTAGAACCGCTGATTGAGAAGGTCGGTGGCCGGCAACGGATAGTCGTCGGGATGTTTCATCCGTGCCGGTGGATTGATGTGAATGGCGCCGTTTTTTCGTCTGAAAACAAGACCGGGGATAGAATTATACGTTCCTCCTTTTGACACCGCTTCCGCCAGCAGGTGCAGGGATACTTCCCCCTCTCCTCGGATAACAAAATCAACTGCCGCGGATTCCATCACCGACTGCGGCATGGCGCTGGGATGGTGGCCGCCGACAACAATCTTACAATTCGGGTGACAGGCCTTGACGGTCTCGGCCGTATGGAGCGCTTCCTGCAGGTACGGTGTAAACAAAGATGAGATCCCAACCAGAAAGGCTCCGGATTCTTTGGCTATTTTGCCGATGTGCTCAAAACTGTAGCCAAAGTGCCGATATTGGTGAAACAGTGCAAAAGCGGACCGGTCCGGCCGTCCGTAATAATCATTCAAATAATCCATTTCCCGGGGAAGATCGCAAATGCGCGATTTCGAGGTGGCCAGC
Organism: Deltaproteobacteria bacterium; assembly: GCA_024277475.1. The sequence continues at coordinate 5,359 of JAJRVC010000622.1, read as the reverse complement.
GCGTCCAGGATCTTTACCGACAACCCGTTTTGTATCAATGCTGCGGCAATACAGGCCAAACCATACGGAAGGGTCCGTTTGGCTGTGAGATAAAAATCTCTAATCGGCGGCTGGATGAGAAGTATGTCGGGCATGGTTGCGGGTTTTGGGTTCTGGGTTCAAGGTTGCGGGTTTCTGGTTACTGGTCATTCGTTTAGAGCATTTAGATGGTTTGGATCGTTAGCAGCTTCACTGGGTTTATTGAGTTGATTTACATGCCCCCGCCTTCTTAGACTCTCAATTTCTATCTTTTACACACCTTCCTACCTTCCAATCTGCACTTTTTTTCCGCATTGCGACTTCCGAATTCTTTAATACTCCATTGCCTCAGCTCCGGGAAAAACTTATGATTGGCCCTGGGAAACGGATAATCATCGAGCTTGTCAAGTTTTATCCAGCGATGATCGACGGGGCCGTTTAACTTCACTCTACCGGAAATATACGAGCAGCAAAAAACATCCATGACGATTTTAAAATGAGTGTATGCGTGGTTGATCTGTCCTAACTGCGAATCGACACCGACTGAAAGATTTGTCTCTTCCTTGATTTCCCGGATGCAGGCATCTTTGGCTTTTTCACTTTTTTGGATCTTACCCCCCAGAAATTCCCACAGCCCCCCCAGCAAGCCCTCCGGTTTTCGCCGGGTAATTAAAACTTTTCCGTTTTTGAACACTACGCCTACCGAGATTTTAAATTGCGGCGTTGGGGGTTTTTTCGACTTGATGGGATACTCGTCAGTCCGGCCGGTTCTGTAGGCCAAACACATCCTTTGAATCGGGCATATGCCGCAAACCGGCTGTTGCGGTTTGCAGACCAGGGCGCCGAGCTCCATCATGGCCTGGTTAAAGGTCCCCGGATCCTGAGGCGACAGCAGTTGGTCGGCCGTCTCTTTGAGAATTTTGATTGATGCTGGGTTATTAACCGGCTCTTTCACTAAAAGCAATCGCGCCAACACACGTTTGACATTTCCGTCCACAACCGGAAAGGGCTTTCCAAAGGCAATACTCAATACGGCGGCGGCAGTGTAATCTCCAACGCCGGGCAATTTTCGAAAGCCTTCCCACCCGTCGGGCATAATGCCATGGTGATGATTTAAAATTATGCCGGCTGCCCGGTGCAGATTGCGGGCACGGGCATAGTATCCGAGGCCTTCCCAGACTTTCAAAACACCCTGCAAATCCGCCCGGGCCAGGCGCTCTAGACTTGCAAAGCGTTGTATAAACATGCGGTAGTAAGGCAGGACCGTATTGACCTGAGTTTGCTGCAGCATCACCTCGGAGACCCAGATATAGTAAGGATTATTCGTTTTTCTCCAGGGCAGATCTCGATGGTTTATTAAATACCAGTGGATTAGAGAGTTGCGCAAAGATGGAATTTTTTTTTTATTCATATTTATGCATCACTCTTCAATTCCGTCTTCCCCAGGATTTTATTGACCATGGTTTGGGTGTCGGAGGTCGAGTCGGCACAGGAACCGTTGCGGCACACATGGGCGGTGGCCTGGCCTTCTATGACCTGCAGGCCATCGGTGTACGCGGCGAATTTAGCCAGGCGTTCGGCATTGGTATCTGATTTTAAAATGGCTACCTTGTTGGGAGTAAAATTAAGATTCAATGCCGACAGCAAACGCCGGGTGTCGGTTGCCTGGGGTTCGCCGGCGATAATAATTTCCTGACCCGGACGCAGCGCAAAATCAAGGGCGCACAAAAAATAAGTAAAAGCCTGGGGCTGAGATTTCAGCGTGCCGGCAAAGGCGCGCATCAGAGCCCGGGATCGGTTCTCCCATTGGGGGTCACCGGTCAACCTGGACAAAAACACAAGGTTAAAAAGCGCAACCGAGTTGGCCGATGGAATGGCCCCGTCGTATAATTCTTTGGGACGTACGGGTAATTCGACACTTCCATCAGGGGTGGAGAAGAAACCACCGTTTTCCCTATCCCAGAAACACTCAATCATTTTTTCCTGCAACATTTTTGCCTCTTCGGCAAACGCCAGATCATAGGTGGTCTGGTAGAGGCTTAAAAGGCCATGGATCAAAAATGCATAATCGCCGGCGTGGGCCTCCACCGCCAGTTCACCGTCTCTGAAACGGTGGTAAAGACGGCCGTTTTCATCCCGCATTTTTGACAGGATAAAGTCGGCGGCTTTGCGGGCGGCTCTCTCATAGTCGGATCTGTTTAAAATTCTTGCACCCAGAGCAAGGGCCGCGATCATCAGTCCGTTCCAATCCGTAAGGATTTTATCGTCTTTTAGGGGGTGAACCCGCTTTTCCCGGACGCGAAATAACTGGTCGCGGATATTTATCCAGTCCTTTTCAAGTTGATCTTCCGGCAAGTTGAATTTTTGCGCCCACTTTTTCAATGGCGCTGTCAGATGCAGGATGTTGGCACCGGTTTTTTGACGGGTGGCCTCATCGGCAAAATTTCCTTCCGGGCTCAATCGTAAAATCGTTTCCCACCTTTTGGCGGTTTCATCCCCCAGAACCGTGCGGAATTCTTCCGTCGTCCACACATAGAATTTGCCTTCCTCACCCTCGCTGTCGGCATCTTCCGCTGAGAAAAAGGCTCCTTCCCCCGAGGTCATGTCGCGCAGTACGTAGGTGAATATTTCATCGGCGGTTGCAGCGAACAGGGGATCTTTGGTAATTTGGTAGGCTTCAAGGTAGGCGCTGGCGATCAGGGCCTGGTCGTAAAGCATTTTTTCGAAATGGGGCAAAAGCCACCTGGTATCTGTGGAATAGCGGTGAAAGCCAAAACCGACATGGTCCCAGATTCCTCCCAGGCGCATGGCGGTTAATGTTTTTTTAACCATTTCCAATGCATTTGAGTCCCCACTGCGATGGTAACAGCGCAACAGGAAGAGCAGCCGGTGCGGCGTCGGAAACTTGGGCACAGGATCAAATCCGCCGTGCCGGGGGTCATACCCGGGTTTAATTTTTTTATAGGCCTGGTCCAGCAAAGACGTATCGGGTTCATTTGCGGCCGTAAACGCAAAAGCCTTGCCCAGTTGGGCGGCAATCCCGGCCGCCGAATTTTCGATTTTTTCTTTATCGGCCACCCAAAGTTTCTTGACCTGCCGGCAGATGTCGATCAGACCCGCCCGGCCGGCGCGGTTGTTTTTAGGGAGATAGGTGGCGGCGAAAAAAGGTTTTTTTCCCGGGGTCATGAAAATACTCAACGGCCATCCGCCGCTGCCGGCAAGCATTTGGCAGGCCGCCATGTATACCGCATCTATATCGGGGCGTTCTTCGCGATCCACTTTAATACAAACAAAGGTGTCATTGAGAAAGCCCGCCGCTTCTTGGTCTTCAAAGGACTCTTTTTCCATGACGTGACACCAGTGACAGGTAGCGTATCCAATGGAAAGGAAAACAGGCTTGTTTTTTAATTTGGCTTGCGCAAAGGTTTCATCGGACCAGGGATGCCAGTCAACGGGATTATGAGCATGCTGAATAAGATAGGGACTTTTTTCATTGATGAGATGGTTGGGTGACATAATGTCCTCCTAACCCGGACAAGCCGGAAATACGAAATTCGAAGCACGAAATCCGAAGTGATTCGACCACGACCAGTTCATCACCCTGAATCAAGTCGAAGGGCAAATTCGAATCACCAAAATTCAAATGACTAAACAAAAAAAGTTGAACGCCCGCTTGGATTCCTCCTAATTTCTCACTCAGCCGTTCAAGAATTGTGGGCCTCAAGGAAATATAGGCACGCAGATATGGGTTGGCAATACGGGTTGGAGGTTGTGAGTTGTGAAATACTGGTTGCCGGATACAGGAGCTGTTCGTTCTTGAAAATATCCTTCTTATATGAAACTACACAGTGTCGGAACAGCAAACCGCAGAATATCGAATGTCGAAGGAATGAAACGCTTCAGGCTTTGCCTTCGGCTACGACCCGACAGGTCGTTAAATCTTTTATAGAACAGACAGAATACATTCATTCGACGTTCGATGTTCGATGTTCAATGTTCGATGTTGGACGTTCATCAGTTTCTTTTTCGATCAAACTGGTCGCTTCGGCAGCCGGCGGCGGAGCCGAACCCCTACGGTAGGTGATAAGACCTGGATCTTTCACCTATCGCCCGATGAAATGGCACGGGCTTTGTTATTTTCCCAATCAGAATGTGTCATGGTGCGTAAATTCACTGATTTCCCGGCGCTTGGGTGCTGAAGATATTTTGGCGGGATAACCTAGCGGGATCAAAACTGTCAGTTCATACCCTTGAGGAACTTTTAGGATCTTGTTTGCCCTGTCATGATCAAACAGACCCACCATTACCGTCCCCAGCCCGAGGCTGTGGGCCGTCAGGCAAAGGTTCTGACAGGCAATTCCAAGATCAAACATGAACCAGTCGCCAAATTTGGTTGTCACTTGATCTTTATAGTACCCCGCACTTTCCAATTTTCCGCAGACCGCCAGTAGTACGGGGGCCTGAACAATGGCCTTGGTTGCGGGCTGCCCTTTGGGCGGAAGGACGGTCTGCAGTTTCTCTTTTATGGCCGCATCTTTGATGACAATGACTTCCCAGCACTGGGTGTTGGCCCAGGAAGGTGCCCACTTCACGGCTTCCAGTACGGTTTCGAGCTTTTCAGCGGGGACTTGTGTGTCTTCGTATTTACGAACACTTCTTCTTTCTTTGATAATATCCATAAAGTTCTGCATGAACACTTCCTCCATTTCTCCATTAAAAAAAGGCAACGCCGGCGGGTGTTGCCTTTTTTATTTAACTATGTTGGACTAACTGCAGCATGAACCCGTTGTTCCGCAGCTCGAACAACCGGCGCCGAAATCAATGCTGGAGCTGATTTTAAATCCATATCCCATAAAATCGATCGATACGGGCTGGGCCTTTTTATCAAAATCTTTATCCATTATAAATTTGAAGCCGTTGACATCATATGAATTATCTGTTTCTTTGAGCTCATCCAGAGCCATTGCCAGTGACGGACCACCTCAGCCGCCCTCATTTAAGAAAATGCGAATCGGAACGACTTCTCGTTCCTTAAAATATTCTGCAATTTGCTGGCTAGCTGCTTCCGAAATTTCGACCATAACATCCTCCTTGGACTATAAATTTGATCACTTCCATTCAATCGAATGAAAATTAGCTGACCGCTAAAATGTCTCTAATATTAATTACGGGTACCGGCTTTGTCAATGGCCAATATTCAGACCGTCCCGAACTCGTCATTTAAACGTTTAATTGCTTGGAATAAATAAAGTTAGGTTGTTAGAAATAATAATAACCACCAATATCATGATTTAGTAACAAGGGATATCAACAGCCCATTTTTCAATGCCTTGCACTCGTT
>JAJRVC010000621.1 GCA_024277475.1 Deltaproteobacteria bacterium | reverse complement strand
GCTCTTCGGATGCATCGGTTTTTGACGGCTCCGGAGCTTCAGTCTCCCGGGTTTTCTCGCTTGCAGGCGAAGACGGGGACTCATCGTCTGTTGAAGGTTGAGTCTGTGTCTTCCTATCTTCGGCCTCTGTCTCCTTGTCTTCGCCGCTAAAAATTCGGCGATCTTTTACCACAAAACCCTTTTCTTCCTCAGCCATGAGTGACCTCCTGAATCTGTGAACGGTTACCGATCGTTTTCTGTATATTGTGCCTGGACGTTGACATCGCCTGGAAGAAATGCAGTCTGTTATCCAGCTTCCGTCAATCACCAATTCTAATAAAACATTAAGTTACCCTGGTTTGTCAAGAGCAAAGCGGTAGGGTTTTTCGAGATGACAAGACGTCCCATCGGTGGTATCCTGTTCACAAATGAATCAGCTGACGATTTGAGAAAAAATATGTTCGAATCCTGTCGGTCTGTCAAGGAAGGGTGATGGGTGGTCTTGGGTTGTGATGGTTCAACGTTGAACCCGGAACTCAGAACCCTGAACCTTGAACCCTGAACCTTGAACCCTGAACCTTGAACTTTGAACCTTGAACTTTGAACCCTGAACCCTGAACCCTGAACCTTCAACCTTTAAGCGCCGCAATATGATCAGGATAGAAAATTTGACAAAAGGCTTTGGTGACCGCCTAATCTTCGATGGGATCGGCTTTGCTCTCAACTCGAAGGAACGTGTCGGTCTGGTAGGACAAAACGGTCATGGCAAAACAACCCTTTTCCGGTTGATAACCGGTGAGGAAAAACCGGATTCCGGTTCTGTTGTAATTCCGAAGAATTATCGCATTGTTTATGTGCAGCAACACCTGAAGTTTGCCGCCGACACAGCTTTAAATGAGGGGATACGAGCGCTTCCCGATCATGAACAGGATCATTCCTGGAAGGTTGAAAAAATCCTTTCCGGCCTGGGCTTCACTGCAAAAGATTTTCACCGGCACCCCAAAGAATTCTCGGGTGGGCTCCAGGTACGCTTAAACCTGGTCAAAGCATTGGTGTCGGAACCGGACCTGCTGCTTTTAGATGAGCCCACCAACTTCCTGGATATTACCTCCATTCGATGGATCGAGCAGTTTTTGAGCAATTGGCCCCACGAGCTGATGCTGATTACCCATGACCGGAGTTTTATGGACAAACTGGTGACACACACCATGGGGATTCATCGCTGCAAGTTACGTAAAATCGCCGGCAATACGGCCAAATATTACGATCAGATTGCCCAGGACGAGGAGGTATACGAAAAAACCAGGGTCAATGATGATCGCCGCCGCAGGGAAATCGAACAGTTTATCAGCCGATTTCGGGCCAAGGCCAGGTTGGCAAATCTGGTGCAGTCTCGCATCAAAACCCTAAAAAAAATGGAAAAAAAAGATAAACTTGAGCAACTGAAATTCCTTGAGTTTTCTTTTCGCAACAGCCCCTTTCCCGGCAAACAGACTTTAACGGCCCACAATCTATCCTTTTCTTATGAAATGCAAACACCGCTTATCAGAGATTTTAGCATGACCATCCCGACGGGGGCGAGACTCTGTGTGGTTGGCAAAAACGGCAAAGGCAAGACCACCCTGCTAAAATTGCTCGCCGGAGAACTGACACCGCAATCTGGACAAATCGTTTATCACCCTGCCGTCAAGAAAGGTTTTTTTGAGCAAACCAATGTCAAAAGCCTGGTCGATGCCCGGACGGTTGAGGAGGAAATACTCTATTCACAACCCGATGTCGATCGGCAACAAGCCCGCGATATCTGCGGTGCCATGTTGTTTTCCGGAGACGACGCTTTGAAGAAAATCAGTGTTTTGTCAGGAGGTGAAAAAAGCCGGGTGATGCTGGGCAAGCTTCTGGTTACCCCGGCCAATCTGCTGCTCCTCGATGAGCCCACCAATCATTTGGATATGGAATCCTGTGATGCGCTGCTGGCCGCCATTGACAGTTTTGAGGGCACCATAATCATGGTAACCCACAATGAAATGTTTTTGCACACCCTGGCCGAAAGACTCATTGTGTTTCAAAATGACACTATCAAAAGCTTTGAGGGCACTTACCAGGAATTCCTCGATAAATGGGGCTGGCAGGATGAAAATCAACCGTCCCTAAAAGACCGGTCAAGAAAAAATCGCACGGGCCATCTCACAAAACGAACGAAAAAAGAAATGCGGCGCCAACGATCCGAGATCATTGCCCGGCGCTCCACGGCGATTAAGCCCCTTCAAAACCAAATAGCCCGGCTGGAAAACGATATCGAAACCCGCGAAAGAGAATTGGATCATCTCAATGAATCCATGCAGCAAGCCTCACAAAACCAGGACGGACCACGAATCGTCGAACTGTCCCAGGCCATCCACACCTGTCAATCGGCGATTGACCAACTATTTAATGAACTGGAAACAATCACCAATGAGTTTGATCTCCAAAACGCCGCTTTTAAAGAGCAGCTGAAACAGCTGGCGTCGGAGCTGGAAAACGATGACGGATGATGACGCATAAACCCCTTATTGAAATGATCGGCATTACAAAAAACTTCCCGGGTGTGGTGGCGAACAACCATGTCGACTTCGATCTCTACCCTTCTGAAATTCATAGTATTTTAGGAGAAAATGGTGCGGGCAAGACAACCCTGATGAATATTCTCTCGGGGATGCACCAACCGGATACCGGAACAATTATCGTCCACGACCAGGCAGTCAAAATTCGCTCGCCTCAGGATTCCCTGAGACTGGGCATCGGTATGGTCTACCAGCACTTTACCTTGATACCCAATTTGACGGTCATCGAAAATCTCGTCCTGGGTTTCGAAGACGGCCTCTTCCTGAACCTGAAAAGAGCTGAACAGAGACTTCAGGAAATCTCGGCAGCATATGGTCTCTCCATCAATCCTGAAAGAAAGATCCAGGACCTGTCTGTCAGTGAACGTCAGCGGACTGAAATTCTGAAAATACTCTTTCATGAATCCGACGTATTGATTCTGGACGAACCGACTTCGATGCTCTCTCCAATCGAAATCGAAGATCTTTTTAATACCCTGAAATCGTTACGTAAATCCGGTAAATCAGTGGTCTTAATCACACATAATTTGAGTGAGGCTCTTTCTATATCAGATCGCATAACCATTATGCGGTCAGGGGAGAATGCCGCCCAACTTGCAGGTGACATGCTGATGGCTTTGGATAAAAAAAACGCATCAGACAGGATTCTTGAAATTATGTTCGGGGCCGTTCCTGAACCCCGGGAACGAATGGTTAAAAAAACAATCAGGACTGAACCCGTGTTGGAATTAAAACAGGTTGAGGCCTTAAACAGCCAGGGTGTGGTTGGACTGAAGCGTATTTCTCTTAGCGTCTCAAAAGGTGAAATCGTCGGTGTTACCGGAGTCGATAGTGAGGACCGGCGCTTGCTGGCAGAGGTTATCGGGGGACAGAGACGACCGATTGCAGGCAAATTGCTTTACCGGGGCCGGGACATTACCTCTACGAACATCGCCGAACGGTTTAAACTCGGGATCCGGTACGTCACCGATGACCGCGTGAACGAGGGATGCGTTCTCGACATGCCACTTTCGGAAAACGCCATTTTGCAAAGTTATGATCGCCAGCCCTTTTCTCGATTCGGTATTTTAAACCCTGTCGGCGTTCAATCTTTTACCGAAGATCTGATCGGCCGTTTCGGGATACGGACAACCGGATCTGATGCCCGGATCAGTACACTGAGTGGCGGAAACATCCAGAAATTCATATTGGCCAGAAGTCTGTCCGGCAGACCAGGCCTGATTGTTTGCAGCAACCCGACCTACGGACTCGATGCCACAACGGTCCGATTTATTCAGCAGCTTCTCAAGGAAGAAAGCCGGCAGGGAACTGCCGTTCTGCTCATTACTACAGACATGGACGAACTTTTCAGCTGCAGCAATCGCATCGGTGTCCTGTTTAACGGTGGAATCTCAGCACTCATGGATCGCAGTGATGTAACTACTGAAAAAGTCGGAAAACTCATGCTTGGAATTCACGAATAGAGGGTTCATTGAAAAACATCGACTTTGCCTCCTTTAAACCGGCAGCGCTATCTATTGTCTCGATTCTTTGTTCCCTGATGACGGGCGGTATTATTTTACTTGCTATCGGCAAGAACCCGTTCATCTACTATGGCCTTCTTTTCACCCGTGGGATGGGCTCATCTTTAGGCGTAATTGAATCCATCATTAAGATGATCCCGCTGTTGATCATCTCAGCCGGCCTTCTGGCATGTTTTTCGGCAGGCCTTTGGAATATCGGTACAGACGGGCAATTTCTCATCGGGGCTATGTTGGCCGGATGGGCTGCCCCCGGGCTCGCCGACTCCCTGCCCTACCCCGCCTACCTCGCTATCATTGCCTTACTGGGAATTTTCGGCGGCATGGCCTGGATATCCTTGCCGGCCGTCCTGAAAGCCCGCTACGATATTAACGAGATCATCACCACCCTCATGATGAGTTGGCTGGCGATAAACCTTGTCACCTGGCTGGTCAAGGGCCCTATCAACGACCTGTCTACCGTACCGGCCCAGACGACTCTGATCCCCGCGGTCTATCGCCTGCCCATGATACCGTTCACGCGTATACATGCCGGCTTGATCGTCGGTATCGCAACCCTTCTGGGCATGCATTGGGTGATCAGAAAAACAACCCTGGGCTATCAGTTCCGCGTGATGCTGATGAATAAAAAGGCAGCAATACACGCCGGGATGCATGTCCCACGGCTCACCGTTTACGGTCTTCTACTCAGCGGCGGCTTGGCCGGGCTCGCGGGTGCCGGTGACGTGCTGGCAATCAAGGGCCTCTTTCAGGGAAGCTGGAATCCTCAATACGGAATGACTGCCGTTGCACTGGTTTTCCTTGCCCGCTTGAACGGCTGGGCTCTCATCCCTTTGACCTTTTTCTTTTCGTTTTTGGCTGTAGGGGGGGAGTTTGTGGCACGGGATCTTGATGTCCCGGTTTTTTTCGTCCATGTGTTAGAGGGATTGACGCTGCTGTTCTTCGCCGCTTCGGAGTACTTTGAGAAGAAATGGATGTGCAAATGAATGCTCTCTTCGAATCAGCTTTAATCACGGCCATATTCGCCTCAACCATAAGAGGCACAACCCCCATCCTGCTGGCGGCTTTGGGTGAAACCTATGCAGAACGCTCCGGTCTTCTCAATTTAGGAATTGAAGGAATGATGGTCGCAGGTGCTTTTTCATCTTTTGTGGTTGCACTAAAAATGAACAGTTTGTTATCCGGGTTTGTTTTCGCTGCTGCCGTCGGCTTGACCTTGGGTCTTATTTTTGGTATTTTGACCATCATTTTGGGTGTTAACCAGATCGTTGTCGGCTTGGGGCTCACTATTTTTACGCACAGTATGTGCAGTTTCCTTCACCGGGTAATCTTCGGAAATCAGTTCCCGATCCTGTTCGGTGCCGGGGCGACCAGTGAAATTCCACTTCTTTCCCGGATCCCGGTTATCGGCCAAGCCTTGTTTAACCAGCACTGGTTGGTTTACCTGACCTTTTCGATGGTCCCCGTCATGTACATCCTAATGTATAAGACCCGCTTTGGGCTTCGCATTCGGGCGGTGGGTGAGGCACCGCGGGCAGCCGATGCCTGCGGTGTAAACGTCTACCACATCCGCTTTTATGCGATCCTGACAGGCGGACTTCTGGCGAGTCTCGGCGGAGCTTTTCTGGCACTGGGGGATCTGGCATTTTTCGTGCCTGACATGATCATGGGTCGGGGCTATATCGCCATTGTGGTTGTCATGCTGGGCAAATGGAATCCTATAAGGGTCTGTTTCGGGGGGCTTCTGTTTGGATTCGCGCTGGCCTTGACCAGCGCCCTGCAGATCGCGGGAATAAAAATAAGTCCTGATTTTATATTGATGACCCCCTATATCGTTGTAATCATTACTTTGATTCTTTTTGCCAGATCCACCAACCTGCCGTCTGCCTTGTGCAGCCCTTATCAGCGGGGGAACAAGTGAGGTCAGTCTCCATAAGTGGCTAGGTTGTTTAGAAAGATGAACGTCGAACATCGAACGTCCAACGTCGAATGTTAAATGGGAAAAGATGAAGAAACAATAGTTGATGTGGCCACAAAAAGACACAAAAAACACAAAAATAAAATTTCACACTTAATTATTTCAATAGGTTATAAGATAAAAATTCGAGAATTTTGACTTTTTACGAGATTGTCAATAGTTAGTTACAGATTTTCATTTTATTTTTCCTCCTGAGCAAAAACAACGGGTACCATTAGCGCTTAGGACTTCAATGCAAAGCATATAAATGGAGGGTCCTATGAAAAAAACAGGCTTAATAATTATTTCTTTTGTGTTTTTTCTTTTACTTTCAATCAATCCGGCAGCTGCAGGTGATCCACCTAAACTGGTGGGACTGGCTATCCCGGAAGCGGGAACCGATAAGGGTTGGAATGAACAAGGAAAAGCGGGACTTGAAATCGTGGCTAAAAAATATGGTTTCAAGATCGAACTTGCGGAAGCACTTGGTTACGGAGATATCAAACCCACACTGCGGGACATGGTAAAAAAAGGCTGTGAATTGATAATCTGCCATGCCTCCGGATATCAAACCGTAGCCCTGGAAATCGCCAGAGAAACAGGCGTCAAGGTTACAACTGTTGAAAATCACAAAGGCGTCACGGCCGGACTTGTTAGCGACATCGACACCCAACCCCAGGGGGGAAGCTATCTCGCCGGCTGGTTGGCCGGCAAAATGACTCGATCCAATATCGTCGGGATTGTTGCCTCAGGTGAACCTCCCACCTGGAACCGAATGTCGGCAGGTTTTGCCCAGGGGCTCAAAGCATCCAACCCGAATTCCAAACTTCTGTATAGTGTGATCGGTGCCCAGGCATATTCGGATGCTGCCGGTGCCAAACGCAACACCCAAGATCAAATCGCCGTCGGCGCCGACGTGATTTTCGGTATGGGAGACGGAGCTTCGTTCGGCATGCTGCAAGCCTGCTCAACAAAAAAAGCCGGCGATGGCGGCAAAGCCTGGTTTATAGACGTTATCGGCGATAAGCGACAGATCGACAAGGCCGACGTCCTTTTGACTTCTGTGGTAATGGACATGTCCGTGGTGTATGAGGAGGTGATTAAAAGTTATATGGATGGAACGTTCGGGCAACAACATTGGGTGGGTATGGACAATGGTGCGATCTATCTATTGGAACTCAACAAGGCCGTATCACAATCAATAAGGGAAGATTTAAAAGCAATCAAAAAGAAAATAGTCGCGGGAAAAATAAAAGTGGTAGATTTGCCGGCGGCTGTCGATCTTCACAAATTCTTAGACAAGACATTTCCGAAGTAAATAGCAGTCATTCACAGATTCAACGTTCGGGGTTCAGGATTCAGCCCAGCCGCCGACCAAAAAAACGGCCGGTCAAATCGAAAAAAAAACTAATAGTTCACCGCGGAGCTCGCAGAGAACGCTGAGAAAAAGATTTATAATAGTCTCTGCGTACTCAGCGGTCTCTGCGGTGAGATACTCCTTGGAATGACATCGAATTCCATGAAGTTTCACACATAAGAGTACAGAAGACAGATGAACCCCTTAGCTGTTTGAGCAATGGCACGGTTTCTTGATGATTAAACTGGCCGCCTTTCAAGTCAGCGGATAGAACGCTGAACCCAGAACCCAGAACGCTGAACCCTGAACCCAGAACCCAGAACCCAGAACCCTGAACCCAGAACCCTGAACCCTGAACCCTGAACCCTGAACCCTGAACTCTG
>JAJRVC010000035.1 GCA_024277475.1 Deltaproteobacteria bacterium | reverse complement strand
GGCGGCGTCCAAATTTATGGCGCATGGATTCATCGGACAGGTAGGTGATGTGACCGATCATGCGGGCCACCGCCAGTCCGAGGTTCGGTTTCGGCCCGAAGTAATAGTCTCCATGGTTCCACTTGGGATCAGCCATAATCGCCTGCCTGGCCACTTCGTTAAATGCGATGGTCAAAGCGGAGTGTCGGGTAGTGCTTGCCAGTGGAATTGCCGCAGTCACCATTTCAGGGTACCTGATACACCACTCCAACACCTGCATCCCCCCGATGGATCCTCCCACAACGGCCAGTATTTTTTTTATTCCCAAATGATCCATCAATGCTTTTTGAGCATCGATCATATCTCCGATAGTGACTACCGGAAAATCAAGTCCGTAAGGCAACACGGTTTTCGGATTGATGGAGCAAGGCCCGGTGGAACCCATGCAACTGCCGATAATATTGGAACAAACAACAAAATATTTGTTGGTGTCGATTCCTTTACCGGGACCCACCATGTTATCCCACCAGCCGGGCTTTTCATCCTGCGCTTTGTAATAGCCGGCCACATGAGAATCTCCGGACAGGGCATGCAGAACCAGGATGGCATTACTCCTGTCTGCATTCAGCGTACCACAGGTTTCATAAGCCAGGGTTACGGGACCCAGTCTGGCACCGCTTTCGAGCACCATTTCTCCCGGCGGTTCGGCAAAAGTGTATAATTTCTTTTCGACGATTCCTACCGAATTGGCGTCTTTATCATGCTCGATGTATTCGCTCATTCCTGTCTGCTTCTAAATAATTTATCCTGAAATCCCCACCAAAATCGGATCAAACTCTCGTGAACGCCTGCGCCAAATCACCAATAATATCATCAATATGTTCGAGACCGATGGACAGGCGCACCAGATCCGTCGTCAGTCCACCGGCTTTTTGCTGCTCTTCGCTCAATTGGGAATGGGTGGTGCTTGTAGGATGGATCACAAGGCTTTTGGCGTCTCCCACGTTGGCAAGGTGAGAGAAAAGCTTCAAATTATCTACAAATTTACTTCCGGCCTCAAGACCCCCTTCAATTCCAAACACTACCATACCACCGAATCCATTCTCAAGATATTTTACGGCAACCGGGAATGTAGGATCATCCTCCAACCCAGGATATCGTACCCAGTTAACCTTTGGATGTGTTTTCAGAAACCGGGCCACGCTCATTGCATTTTCACAGTGACGCTGCATCCGGAGCGGTAACGTTTCCAGTCCCTGCAGAAACATCCAGGCGTTATCCGGAGAAATACAGGCCCCAAGATTGCGTAACGGTACCAGCCGCATTCTCATAATGAAGGCTACGGGATTAAGATCCCCCAGATCTTGGGCATAACGGATCCCGTGGTAGCCTGCATCAGGTTCATTATAGAGTCTGAACTTGGGATCCGTCCAGTCAAACTTTCCGGAATCAATAACGATGCCGCCGATACCGGTGCCGTGTCCACCCATCCATTTGGTAAGCGAGTTGACCACGACATCGGCACCAAATTCGATACTTTTCAGCAAATGAGGTGTTGTAAAGGTTGCATCAACAATCAACGGAAGATGATGCTTGTGGGCGATTTCGGAGATGGCCCCGATGTCGGCGACATCGAGCAACGGGTTGCCGATGGCTTCAATGAAAATTGCCCGGGTTTTTCCTGAAATTGCCGTTTCAATGTTAAGTGGATCCCGGGGATCAGTAAACTTTACCTGGATACCAAATTGAGGCAATATAGTGTCGAACATCGTATAGGTACCGCCGTAAAGATTATTGGCGGCTACAATCTCATCGCCGGTCGAACACAGGTTGATTATGGAATAATAAACAGCTGAAGTGCCCGAAGCCAGTGCCAGGGCGGCCGCCCCCCCTTCCAGGGCTGCAACCCTTTGTTCCAGAACGTCCTGGGTCGGGTTCATGATGCGGGTGTAAATATTGCCGAGTTCTTTGAGCGCAAATAGATTGGCTGCATGCTCGGTGCTTTTAAACACGTAAGAAGAAGTCCGGTGAACCGGAACACCTCTAGCTGTTGTAGCTGTATCCGGTTGTTGACCGGCGTGCAGGCACAATGTCTCAAATTTGTAGTCGTCACTCATAACCTCTCTCCTTTGGTAATTTAGATTTGATTTAAAAACCTGTAGATCCAGGATCCTTCAACAGTCAATCCTAGCGTTGCAACATTGGGGTTAATCCGGATGACCGATTTACATCGACTTCAGCGCTGAATTAAGAGAGCCGCTTTTGAATCCATCCAAATCCAAAGCAACATAGACAAATCCTAGGGCATGAAATTTTTTACGGATTTTCCTGCGGTGTGTCAATATGGTTTCAAAATCCGGCAAAGGCACCTCGATTCTAGCCGTATCGCCATGGTGACGGACCCGAAGCACCCGCAAGCCTATATCGTAAAGGAAATCCTCGGCCTGTTCCACCTGACCCAGTTTTTCCGGTGTTACTTTCTCCCCATAAGCAATTCTACTGGCCATACAGGGCATGGCAGGTTTATCGGCAATTTCCAGCTTATAATAGGCGCACACCTCCCGGATAGTTTGTTTGCTAAAACCCAGTTCAAGGTAGGGTGCCTGAATCGACGCTTCGCGGGCTGCCTGTATCCCCGGTCGATAATCACCGAGATCATCCACATTGACACCGTAACTTATCTGCCAGGATTCAATATCCCGAAATCCCTGCAATTGCTTGCGAAGTGCTTCGATCTTTGCGAAAAGAGCCTTTTTACAGTGATAACAACGATCCGCCTGATTCTCCTGGTAGCTCGGATCTTCTAATTCCCGGGTTCGAATGATCTGAAGCGGGATGCTGTGTTTTTGCGCGAAACCAATGGCATTGCGATATTCACGGCGTGAAAGAGACGCACTGTCGGCCAACACTGCCACCATCCGCTCGCCCAGGGTCCTGTGCGCAGCAAATGCAAGCAGGGCACTGTCCACTCCCCCGCTGTAAGCAATCAGGGTCTGCTGCATTTTTTTTAAATGTTCTTCCAATTTTCGGGTGCTTTGCCGCGGTTCCACAGTTTTCTCCCGGTTGCCGGAAATGATTCCCTATTTTATCCGATAAAACAGCCCTCAAAATTTGCCACAATTTCATAAACAGGGAATGCCGATTTTTTTACTGTATGTCCTGGTACATCCTTCCCGGATTCACCGACCTGAAGATACTAAAAGGTCTTTGGCAGGTAGTCAGCAAGATGAAAGGGGGGCAAAATTAAAAAATTTTAGCAAAAACCTCACAGGAGCGGCAGACCTCCATCTTCTCTTTCCAGTCCTTGTGGACACCACCGTCACAGATGGTGCCATTGATAAACCAGCAAAGATTTCCGCTGTTAAACTCCCAGGCTGGGCATTGTTTCTTTTGTTCGGTGGGGCATTTTTTTATTCTCCAGCATGGTTTGCCGGCGTTTGGGCTGCTGGATATCCGTGAAACGATAAAATATAATTGTCGTTCCACCGCAGGTGGAATGGTACGCCAACCCTGTTCATAGCTGTGAATGGCTTTCAAGGATGTTCCCAGCAACTGTGACATCTGCTTTTGGGTTTTGCTCAATTTTTTCCGTAAAGATTTGAATTCATTGCTGTCCATCAACTTAGTCCCAAGTTTATTATTTACAGTCTATATGTTGTTACATTGTGGTATAATTGTCAATAAAAAATATGCGCCGAGGGTATCCACCTACGGATCTAAACGATGTATCGCAGGTTGGGTTAACCCAACCTGATTCTATGCGCAAGTACTGTCTAAATTAGCCGCCGATCGCATTAAACCAAATCGAATGCACTTCGTTAACCGTATCTTTAACCTCTTTTAAAGCGTTCAGGAGACGGGTGTACATCAGGGCCAAACCAATATTTTCGGCCAGCAACAGCAAAGAATCGATGTCCTGTTCAGAAATGTCCCACTGCTCTTGGTGATACAGACGCAGAGCTCCGATATTCTTGCCGTAAAATTTAATCGGTAGCGAAACGATGGCGCCGATTCCCTCTTCTCTGGCTTCTTGGGGATATTGTAAAAGATCCGTGTCGTTTAGATCACGGATGATAACAGGCCTGCCCTTTTTAATGTCGCCAATACTTTTACCCGAAAAAACGGGTCCTTTGTTTAAGTAACCGACACTAAGGCCGAAACTCGACAGCAATTCAAGTTCTCCGCTCTCGGGCTCCAGAGCAAAAATAGAGCATCCTTTAATTTCCAGTGTACCGACCAGCAACTGTGTTAAATGGCCGGTCATGATTTCAAGGTTGTCCGAGTGCGCAATGGCCCTATTGACCGCTTTAAAGACTTCAATATCTATTTTTTCTGCGTTACCCATGAAATACCTCCTCACCTGTTTATAGTCTGCAGGTCTTATGAGTTGCGGTGGTTAGCGGATTGCAGCCGGTTGCAGACAGGTCTCAGGACACAATGCAGACGGTGGTATCTTTTAAAGCTGAAACGACTTTGCTGAAAACGCTGCCGGTAAAAAAACGACTGGCCTTACCGGGTTTGTGGTTGATAACGACCACGCTAAAATTATCTTTGCTGGCTAACTCAATGATTTCAGCGGCAATATCCTTTTTACGGGGTCTGAAAGCAGTGTGTATGCGGTTTTGTGCAAAACCGGTTTGCAGCAGTTTTTCAGCCACAGTTTTAAGTTCGGTTTCCTGCTGCATAATTTTCTGGCTGAGATAGCCCAGGTTTCCCTTCAGTTTTCCCATAACTGATGTACTCTCGGCTTCAATTTGGGGAAGGGGCGTGTAAGCATAAAAGAGTGTGATTTCAACTTCCTCAAGACGGCCAAAAGTACTGTTTACAAATGCCAGGGCTTTTTGATCGAGGGTCGTGAAATTATAAGGAAGTAATATTTTTTGTATGGCCATCATGTTCCCCCTTATATCTTAGGTTAAGGAATTCCGTCTATTATGATAGAGTTTAGCGATTCCATAAATCCTAAATTACGGTCAATGACTCAACCTGTCGAGAACCTCTAGGTTATACGATTAGAATAGAAGCGGATTTAGCGGCATATTTCAAATTTTAATCTATCGCTTAACTCTCCCCAAATTGTTTCTCGAGGGGCGTTGACTTCTTATTGCCACAGGGTAGCAATAAGTGTCAATAAAAATATCATTTTCTTCATAGGGGTCAAGTTGCGTCATAGTTTGCCGGGTTTCATGACGGTTTTTAATTTCTACCAGATAGCTTCCAAATGATCCGGATTATTGGACAGCGCCTGCCAGAAGTTGGGAATAAAATCGATTCTTTAGACTCATTACCCTTGCAACATTGGGGATTACCTTCTCCGAAGCACCTGCCCCGAAGTTGCCCCGACGACTTTGCCGTGTTCCACCGCGAGTTCACCGTTCACGATGACCCACCGAATTCCTTCAGGCGGTTGCGTCGGCTCTTCAAATGTAGCATTGTCGATAATCGTTTCCGGATCAAAAATAACGACATCGGCATCAAGACGTTCACGTAAAATTCCTTTTTTATAAAGACCAAATGTCTGGGCCGGCAGGGAGGTCATTTTTCGAATCGCCTCTTCCAGGCTGATCGCCCCCTGCTGCCTTACATAACGGCCCAGGATTCTGGGAAAAGTGCCAACCATCCGGGGATGAATCTTGCCGGTACCAAAGCCGGGAACGCCGTCCGTACCAATCATGGTGAGGGGATCTTTCATGATCCTGATGATGTCCTCCTCACCCATCATGAAAATAACCATCGTGACTTCCATCTGTTCTTCAATCAACAGATCAAAGAAAACATCGTAGGGGTCTCTGGCCTCCATTTCTGCGATTCGGGCAATGGATTTACCGATGTATTCCTCGTGGTGCGGCGAGACACTTATGATGATATTTTCAAAACCGGCCGCTTTAATAAAATTTTCCCAGCGGGCATCACTACCGCTCTCGATTTCATCCGCGATCGCCTGTCGGACTTCGGGTTTCTTTAGTTTTTCGGCAAAAACGTCGGGTCCCTGCGCCTGAATGTGCGGCGGCAGGGCTGCCGCCAGGATTGTACTTCCAGCCTGATACGGATACTGATCACAGGTGACAAGCAGGCCGTCGGCACGCGCCTGGGCAAATAATTTGAGTGTGTCTGTGCTCTTGCCCCAATTGCTTTTCCCGGCAATTTTATGGTGGGATATATGAGCGGCGATGCGGGCCTCGGACGCGATCCTGAGAGTTTCTTTGATCGCTTCCATCTCCCGGTCACTTTCACTTCTCATGTGCGTAGTATAAATTCCCTTGAATTGACCGGCAACCCTGGCCAGTTCAATGATCTCGTCTGTGCCGGCATAATTGGCCGGTGTGTAAATCAAACCACTGGAGAGGCCGAAAGCGCCCGCCTGCATGGAATCTGCCGTCAAACGCTTCATTTCAGCCAATTCAGATTCCGTGGGAGCCCGGTTTTCAAAACCAAGGACGGCGATTCGTACCGTACCGTGACCGACCAGCGGCACTACATTTATCCCCGGCCGGGTGTCGTCCAGCAACATGAGAAACTCTTTAAAGGATGACAGGTTCCAAAAATCATCTGAAAGATGACTCCCCCCCATAATTGTCGATGCTTTGCGCAAATCATCGCGGTGCTCCTCCGACATGGGCGCCAGGGAAAAACCACAGTTGCCGATGACATCGGTGGTGACTCCCTGCCTTACTTTATCTTCGCATTGGGGATTAATCAAAAGGTATGCATCGTCGTGGCTGTGGGCATCGATAAACCCCGGGCTGACAACCAGACCCCCGGCATCAATCACCCGTTCAGCCTGGATTTTGCGGAAATCACGTCCCATGAGGGCTATTTCTGCACCAACAATTCCAATGTCGGCCTCATAACCCGGATTACCCGTGCCATCGAGTATGCGACCGTTTATAATCAGCAAATCCAGTTTGTTGGTCATTTGTCTCTCCCTCCACCTCAGTCTATCTTCAATATCCCCGCCCCGGCCGTGCGCCTGAATGGGCCACCTCATGGACAACCAAATTGCCGTTGACGACAACGTGAATAATCCCGCCGGCAATACTGGTGCGGGTTTTCGTAAGTTGCCCTGTCTGAAACCTCAGCCGGGTCAAAGATAACCCGATCGACGGCCGGACCCGGTCTGATCAGGCTGCGATCATTCAACCACAGCTTACCAGCCGGCATGCCGGTCATTTTATTTTCATGGCCAATTATTCTAATTTGTATTCTGCAGATTTCCCCTGTTCCAACTCTACAAGACCAGTCAATGTTTAATTTGTGTCACTACAATTAATACAAAATGCCGCATATCGCAACAAATTTATACGGTATTGATTTTATGATACCTATACGATAGTCTATCCAGGCTTGGTGTGGTGATGGTAAACTAAACCGGTTAAACTCAATATCGGCGTCTAGCAAACCTAAACTTTTCAGGGATTGCTTTTACCAAATGGAACGTCTTTGTCAGAGATAGACTCAGGTGTTCGCATTGCGGTACACGCAAAGCATAAACATGAAAACGAAGAATTAACCCTAGTTTAAATCAGAGGTGATGAAATGAAGATTAAATTAATTGTTGTCCTTGGCGCCCTTGTTGCACTGGTCACGGCCGGTGTAAGTATGGCAGCTGCCGCTAATCCGAAGGTCGAGATGGAGACATCCAAGGGCAAATTCGTGATCGAGCTTTTCCCGGAAAAGGCGCCTGAAACCGTGAAAAATTTTTTAAACTACGTTGACGCCAAATTTTACGACGGCACGATCTTTCACCGGGTGATTCCGAATTTCATGATTCAGGGCGGTGGTTTTACCTCGGACATGAAAAAAAAGTCCGCCGGTACACCGATAAAAAATGAAGCGGACAACGGACTGAAAAATGAACGCGGCACCATTGCCATGGCGCGTACCGGTGATCCGCACAGCGCGACCGCACAGTTTTTTATCAACACCGTCAGCAATGATTTCCTGAATCACAAAAGCAAAACTCAGCAGGGCTGGGGATACGTGGTCTTCGGTAAAGTTATTACGGGGATGGATGTGGTCGATGCCATCTCTGCGGCAAAAACCGTCACGCGTGGACGGTATCGGGATATCCCGGCTGAGACCATTGAGATACGCAGCGCCAGGGTGTTGAAATAGGACAGGATGTTGGAAACTGTTTACTGGAAACTGGATGCTTGTTGGAGTGCAGCCGAAATCCCGATTTATCGGGGATACTGGTTTATGGTTGCTGGCTACTGGATTAACAGGTATTCTGTCGCTTTTATAACTACATATATCGCTGATTAGTTGATTTGTTAAGTGGTTGTAAGTATAGATTTATCCCATATTTGCAAAATAATTGGACAATTCATGTCTTAACAATCGTAACATTCTAAAATTATGGCTATAATTTACCTAATAAACCATTCAACCAGTAAACTATTCAAATAGGTCCGGCTTATGGAGAAAAAAAATAAAGTATCAAAAATACTCGTGGTGCAGGGCAGTCCCCGTAAAAAGGGCAACAGTATTGCGTTGTCGGAACAGGTCGTCAAGGGAGCCGAATCGGTCGGAGCAGCTGTTGAAAAAATTTATCTGCACGGCAAGAATATCTCGCCCTGTCAGGCCTGCTATGCATGCCAGCGGCCGGACAGCAAGGGTTGTGCCATTGATGATGAGATGCAACCAATTTATAAAAAACTGATCGATGCCGATTGCTGGATCATCGCCAGTCCTGTTTACTGGTTTACGATGTCGGCCCAGACAAAACTTTTTATGGATCGGGGTTTATTTGCGCTTTTTGGTTATAAAAAAGATGTCCTTGCCGGAAAACGGATTGCTATTGCCATGAGTTACGGAGATACGGATGCTTTCAAGTCCGGATGCGTAAATGCACTGCGAACTTTCCAGGATGCATTTAAATATGCAGGAGCAAATTTAGTCGGCATGGTTTATGGCAGTGCGGAAAAGCCCGGGGAGATCAAATCAAATCAGTCCCTGATGGCCCAGGCTGAGGCTCTTGGTAAAAAATTGGTTGGAAAGCAAACGATCAGCCACTAAGGCGCTAAGTTTATAAAAAATAAAGACTAAAAAAGAATGTATTGTTAACCTGACGCATCACAAACTCAGCCAATGAGTATGGTATTCTCAAGGGCTCCTTTGCCGGGGTTTTCAGGATACTATTCTCTTATCTATATATCTTAGCTTTTTTCGTTGTGCCATGATTAGCGATTAGCTTTTTTTTGTCGAGAGCTTGTTAATTATACTGCATTACAAATTGCAGCGATGATGACATCAGGCGAAGAATAATTTTCTAACCATGCCGTTCCCAACGTGGGGCCAAAGAATGCGATAATTATTTCTCTCGTAACGGATTCGACCAGCAACAATAGATTTGTGAATGTCTGCTTTTGAGGCTAAGTCTACAATATCTTTTACCTTGCCTGTTTTGCGGGCCGGATGGCTTTCCCATAATTGGCTTGGTATCAGAGATTTCTTGGCCAACGCATCCGCTTCATTCTCTATTTCATTTTGAGGCTCTATTAGATCGAGGTCATCTATAATACATTGACCTTCTACACTGTGTACATGGTCCAATGCTAAATGAGCTAATTCATGCGCAAGCGTAAACCAAAAATTATCAAGCCTGTCATATCTTAGGCTCAGCGCTATGATTGGATCGCCTTTTTTATTTAACAAGGCAGCCCCATCTAAATATGTTTGTTTGAAATGAGGAACAACGACCAACTTTATGCCTTTATTCTGGAGAAATTCCTTAGCTCTTAGCGGCCCATTCTTTAATCCACTTAAATAAACCACCTTGACGATAAAGCTTTTATCCAGGATATTCTGATTGAACTTTACTCCAGTCTCAATTGTTTCTGCTTGCGCTAAAACACCTAATATCCATGCATCTATTGAATAGGGATCGTCCTTTTCGTTACGTCTGGCGCCCTGGCGCAAGCATGCACGGTTCTGATCCGTAAAATAAGAATCAACACAAGCTTGAGAAGCAAGCTCTCGCATAATCTCTTCAGATTGAGTTTTAGGATCAAGCCCCGTTACCCAACCACGATTAACTATTTCAGTAACGGGGAAACTGGCCCATTTGACACCTTCCCCGTCAAGAGGGAAATCCATTCCATCCATAATCAGAGGAATGGATTCTATTTAAAAAAACATATCAGACAGGATTTACAGGATCATCAGGATAGAAGGGCCTTCGGCCCAAGAGTATCTCGCCGTAGGCAAAAAAATCCCATTGATCCTGTCAAAAAAAAGAAATTAAAGATCGAATCCATTCAACACCCAGAGTTCTTAGGGGGAAAATATTACGGCTAATATCCCAGGTTCCGGATTCAAAATTAAAAAGTGTGTAATGTCAAAAGGTTACCGTTATTAATTGTAACATCTCAATCAGTTATGGTAGTCAAGCAAAAAACTGGCATTACTACTCTATACTGCT
>JAJRVC010000620.1 GCA_024277475.1 Deltaproteobacteria bacterium | reverse complement strand
TATCATTGCCACCTTTGTGATCGCTTCCAGCCTGGCAGGGATTGCCGCTCTTATCTGGGGAGTTAAATTCGGCTCCCTCCAGTGTTCCATGGGTGTGCTGATCGTGGTAGACGCTTTTATCGCCTCTGTGTTAGGGGGGATTGGTAATGTTTTGGGCGCAATGGTTAGCGGATATATTATCGGGATTGGTCAGACCCTTTTTGTGGCCTATTTGCCTTCAGAACTGGTTGGCCTGCGTCCCCTGTTTGTCTGGATCGTGTTTTTTATTTTATTGATCTTCAAACCCAGCGGGCTATTTAGAGCAAATATTAGATAACGACAATATTATGCGACAAACCCAAAAATTTTCATCCTGGCAATACCTTGTGGCGCTTTTCCTGATCGTGGCTCTCCTGTATTATCTAGAAAACTGGTTGCCAAGTTTTTGGCTGACCCTATTTCTGCTTTTTGGCATCAATACCATCCTTGCCATCTCACTGAACATCACTAACGGCTGGACCGGACTGTTTTCCCTGGGACATGGGGGTATTATGCTGATCGGAAGCTATACAGCCGCTTTTTTTACCCTTCCGGTATCCTTTAAAAAAGAGTTGCTTGATCTACATCTCCCAGCATTTATACTTAACACAGAGATTTCCCTGTTTCCGGCATTAATTCTGGGCGGAATTGCCGGAGCTGTCTTTGGTGTCGTTTTAGCCCTTCCCGCATTGCGTCTGCGAGGTTTGTATTTCCTGTTGACGACGCTGGGTTTTAATTTTATTACGATCACCATCGTAGAAAATCTCCCGAAGATCACCAACGGTCCCATGGGGTTACGGCAGTTTCCGGCCTATACGAATATCTGGTGGGTGTGGGGGATTGCGATCCTTTTAATCTACATTGCTTTTCGTCTTAAAAAAAGCTTCGTCGGTCGCGCATTCATCGCCATAGGCCGGGATCAAGATCTGGCGGAACACCTGGGCATCAACCTGTTCAAATACAATATCTATGCTTTCGGGCTAAGTTCTTTTTTTACCGCCATCGGAGGGATCCTCTGGGTTCACCTTATTCTTAACCTTTATCCGCGGGTATTCGGCCTCCACCTGGTTTTTCAGGTCGTCACGATGATTGTCATTGGAGGGCTGGGCAGTATCACAGGCTCAATCATTGGCGCCGTTATCATTACGGCCTTTACAGAAGTCTTTGCTCCCATTGAAGAAGGGTTCCAGCTTTTCGGCATCCTGGAAGTACCTCGCATGTTGGGACTTACCACGCTCATGCTGGCCGCGATATTGATTTGCATCCTGATTGCCAGACCCCAGGGGATTATGGGCGACGCTGAGATTTCCCTGCGAAACCTTAAGGCGAAATTAAGATCGCCGACGAAATAACTTCTACATTTTCAGCCCATGAGCAAATCGGCGTCAACCCGGTGCCTGCGGTTTTCCCTCAGTCACAAGGGGTTCGAGAAAATGTGCTTGCAGCTACGGAAAAGCAATTATTACACTAACATCAGATTTTCTTGACAGAATTAATATTATCGTTAAAATACGACGTTAATTATGGATAAAAATATCTTCGTCGCCAAAAACCCGTGGTTGAGCGGACGCCTGCCGGTACCGCCCGTATTGCCGCGCCCTGTCTACGACAATATCTTGAATTTGGCGCAACAGCCGCGAATGCTGTTGATCTTCGGACCGCGCCGGGCAGGCAAGACGACTTTACTGAAGGAACTGGCCCGCAGACTGATCACATATCAGCAGGTAGACCCCAAAAAGGTCGTGTATTTGGATTTGGATACAATGAACTGTCAGGACGTGTTGAGCAGTCCGGGTTCTTTGCTGAAATTCTGTAATATCGATCCCATCCGTCCTCCGCGTGACATGACTTATATCCTGATTGACGGAATTCAACGGCTTGATGAACCGGGATTGTTGCTCAAAGCAATGTATGATCTTGATCTGCCGATCCGCTTGATCGTGACTGGATCATCGGCGTTCGGCCTGCGGGCTAAAGTTCGCCAGAGCCTGGTCGGCAGAAGTTCCTCGCTGTTTCTCTGGCCCCTGGCGCCACCGGAAATTCCGTTGGATGACACCTACCTGAAGTGGGGCGGATTCCCTGAAGTCAGACTGGCGCCTGATGATGCGACCCGTCAGGAATATTTAGCGGATATGTGGGCGGCATACACGGACCGGGAGATCGGAGGTTTTCTCAAGACGCAAAAACTCGAACGTTTCCGGCTGTTTACAGAATTATTAGCCGGGCAGGTGGGGCAGCTTGTCAACCTCAATGAACTGGCGAACACGCTTGGTGTGAGCCGTGATACGCTCGCGCGCTATCTTGCGTATCTTCAGAAAAGCTTTTTGGTGCGGGATTTACGGCCTTTTACCACCAACCGGCGCGGTGAATTAACAAAAATGCCAAAGGTGTTTTTTAGCGATCCGGGCTTATTGAATCTGTTATCCGGACATCCCGGGAATGCTATCAGGAATTTCAGCGGCAGCGTGTATGAAAATATTGTCGAGATCATTCTCAGAGGGATCGGTGGGAACCTCTACTTCTGGCGCACAGAGCGTGGCGCGGAAGTTGATTTCGTGCATCAACGAGAAGGACACATCATCCCTGTTGAGGTCAAGGCCGCAGCGATGTCCAGGCCTCGCATCAGCAGAGGCTACCGCAATTTTTTAAAAACGTATCACCCTGGTATGGGAGTGGTGGTCAATGAGTCGCTTGACCAGGAGATTAAGATTGAAGGCACACGGGTTCGATTTATGCCTATGAAAGAATTGCCTTATGAGTTATGGTAAATGTACGCCGAAAGTCCCCTTTCGGCAGTCGAAACGGAGTTTCGACGTACATGAATCCTTATGGCAGTATGTCCCAATTCATCCACTGTTCTAAAAATTATATTTTTAATTTTTGCTTGACATGGAATTGAAAATATTCACTTATAATCAGGCGTTTTCAGCAGTTTATGTGTTAATGGTCTGCCAGGTTTGAATAAAATAACATCAACGCAAGGAGGGGGTAGTATGAAAAATTTTTTTTGGCTCACAATATTTACCATAAGTTTGGTACTGGTATCAGGTTCGGGATGGATGGTTGCGCTGGCTAAAGAACCTATTCGGATCGGCGCAATCGTTGAATTAACCGGTGAAGCGGCTGAGATGGGGATCGAAAATCAAAACACCATCGATGTAGCTGAAAAGCTTATAAATGATGCTGGTGGCATTGCAGGATATCCGCTAAAAGTTTATATAGTAGATGGCGCCAGCGATCCGGCTGTGTTTGCCACCAAGGCCCATCGTCTGGTGGAAGATATGCAAGTCATTGCCGGGATCGGCGGGAATGACATTTCCTTTGCCACCTCGGCCGGCGAGGTATTTGCCAAAAACAAGACGGCATACGCCGACATAGGTGGAACTACGCCTACTATTCCGTTGATTAGTGAGTTTATGTTCATGGCTCCGGGCCCGGATAACGACCAGGGACGTGCCGTAGCCAAATATGTGGTCGAAAAATTCAATTACAATACTTTTGCCATTTTTAAAGACGTAGCCAGTGCTTATGGAACCAAATTGACCGAATACTTCATTTACTATGCCAAAATCTTTACTGGCAAAGAGAATCCTGTACCACTGGTACTGACATATCAGACCGGAGACACCGACTATTCGGCCCAATTGACCCGCCTGAAGCTGGAGGCCAAAAAGGCCGGCGTCCAGGCTATTATCCTTCCCACCTGGCCCCAGGATGCTCCAACAATAGCGAAGCAGGCTCGCGATCTGGGCATCAATTTGCCTTTCATTGGAACCGATGGTGTTGACACCTCCGCTCTTACGGAAGTTGGGGGCGAAGCAGTGGAAGGTATGATCTATTCGACCCATTTTCATCCGGATCAGCCTGGTTTGCCGGATATGGCCCAAAAATTTGTGGCGGCCTATCGTGCAAAATATAATGACGATCCCGGAGCTTTTGGAACCATGGGCTATGACGCTTTGATGATCATGGTTGAAGCCGTTGGAGCGGCTATTAAGGCTAATGGTGCCGATTGGTGGGAAAAAGCTAGTTTGGAAGAGAAACGGCTGGCTACCCGGGACCAACTCCTGAAAGTCGAGTTCAAGTGGACCACCCAGCCCTTCAAGTTCACTCCGGAAGGTTGGCCTAAGAAAGGCGTGGTATGGAAAATCGTGAAAGACGGTAAACGAGAGTTTTATGATTTTCAACCGCACGCGAGTTTTACCCCTGAGGGCGTAGATGTTCTGCCGTTTAAATGAGATCTTAAAGTTTCGCGGTGCACCCTGTTGGGTGCACCTGATGTTAACCGTTTAACCCACAGGAAGTGCGATGAAAACCAGGCAAGAGATTTTAAACGAGGTAAGGGAAAAAAATATCGAATTAATCCGTTTTGTGTATATCGACAATGACGGGGTTATTAGAAGCTATGCCACGACCCCTGATGTGCTCGAAGGCGACCTGGAGAGCGGCCACAATTTTGCCATTGCCATGCCCTTTTTCAGTGTTTTGGACGATCTTGTTCCGGGCTCACGTTTCGGTTGTGCCGGCGAACTCAGCGGGGTTCCCGATCCGGATACGTTTCGTGTTCTGCCCCATATTGCCAACACAGCAATGGTTATCTGTGATTTTCGGAAAAAGTCCGACCATTCATCCTGCGGTCTTTGTGCCCGGTCTTTGCTGAAGGAATATCTCGCTGATTTGGAATATGATGTCAACGCCGCTATTGAAAATGAATTTTACCTGATCACCCGTGATGAAAATGGGCGATATGCCCCCTTTGATCAAAGTGTGTGTTTCGCAACATCAGGAATGAACCAGCAGCATCCGATCATCCTGGACATCATCCGAAGCCTTCGGGCCCAGGGGTTGAAGGTGGAAAAATATTATCCTGAATACGGTCAGGGTCAGGTCGAGATCGTCTATGCCTATGATAAAGCCTTAAGAACCGCCGACAACCAGGTTTTTTTCAGGGAGACCGTCCGCGCAATAGCCCAACGGCACGGCCTGATCGCCTCCTTTATGCCCAAGCCGTTTCAACATCTCGCCGGTAGCGGTGCTCATATTCATTTGAGTCTTTTTAAAGACGATAAGAATCTTTTCTATGATCCTAACGATCAATACGGCCTGAGTACTATGGCCAAACATTTTATTGGTGGTGTTCTCAAGCATCTCAAGGCGATCTGCGCCTTTACCGTATCTACTGTTAATTCTTACAAAAGACTGGTTCCCCATCACTGGGCTTCCGCGTACACTTGCTATGGGCCTGACAACCGTGAAGCCGCACTGCGCGTGGTTGCCGGAATGAAAGGCCAGAAAGCAACATCTTTCAACATTGAAATTAAGCCCGTGGATGGCGCCTGCAACCCTTACCTGGCTATTCTGACAACCCTGGCAGCAGGAATTGACGGGATTAAAAACGAAATCGATCCTGGAGAACCCGTTTTGGCGGACCCCTACGAATTATCAGAGGACCAGAGACAAAAAATGGGGATTACCCGACTTCCTACCACCCTGGCTGAAGCTGTAGACGCCCTAGCCGCGGATCTGTTTTTTAAAGAAATTCTGGGAGAAATCTTCTGGGATGAATATCTTATGCTCAAACGATTTGCCTGGACCCGCTATATCGAACACGTTTCAGATTGGGAAATCCAAACCTATTTAGAAGTCTTCTAACTTAAATTGGCCACTCATGAAAAAACAGGAACGACTCGATTTTTCGACAATCCCGGTTATCGACGACCACTGTCATCTATTCAATGTCTTATATGTTCCACACGATCTTTTGAGTATCCTTAGTATGTCCTTAAACAACATGCCCGCGGAGCAATTGCAGTATACTCTGGTGTACCGGCAAATGCTCAGGGAGTTACGATCGTTGTTGGAGATGCGGCAGGAAACTGATCTGAAACTGTTGGCGAAACGTGATATACGGATACAACAGGACTATTCCCGGTGGGTAGCCGATCTTTTTGCTGATGCAGCTATCCATTCCCTGATCGTCGATTTGGGATACAAACCCGCCGAAGTGAATCTGGTAGATTTCGAAAAATTGGTTCCAGCCCGGGTTTACTCTATGTTTCGGATCGAGAGTATTGTCGACGAGTTGTGGAAGGAAATTCAGACGGGAAAAATTGATTTTAGACAAGCTGATGCTCAATTCGACCAGGCTTTGAGTGTCGCTTTCGACATCCCCAACATTGTCGCCATTAAAAGCATTATCGGCTATCGAACCGGCCTTGGGGTTGAAATTGCAAACCTGAGTCGGTACCTTTCCGGGCCTCTCTCCGAAAAAGCTT
>JAJRVC010000619.1 GCA_024277475.1 Deltaproteobacteria bacterium | reverse complement strand
TCACCTCCTAAAGTTATATTGATCTGGCCTAATATAACTTTTAGAACGTGAAATGTCCAGCCATAATATTTATAATTTTATCAGTCACTTTCGATTGCTTAAAGTGCCACCTTGAAAGTGATGCCCGTGAACATTTAATTGCTTCCCCGGCGATGTGAGAAAGCTGCCAATGTCAAAATTTATTTACGATTGAAGGTTTGACACCATACTCTTACAGAAAGATTGCTCCGGTGAACTCCTACGACAATAGTGCTTGACACAGAATGAACACAACCGTAAGTTGTTGACAATTTACGATCAAGTAAAATTTAATAGAATTATGAAAAAATATGCCATCACTGACATAAAAGCCCTTGAAATCATTGATAACCGCGGGATGCCCACTGTCCGGGTGAATGTTTGTGTCGATCATAAATTCTGGGGGAAGGCCGATGTCCCCTGCGGGTCATCCACAGGTTCCTTTGAAGCCCGGGAAATTCGCGACGGAGATACACGTTACCGCGGCAAAGGTGTGCGAAAAGCTATTCAGAATATCCATGAAATTTTGCGGCCGAAACTTCGGGGTTTAGACGCCACCCGGCAGCACGAAATCGATTATTTGATGATCGAGCTGGATGGGACCGGGAACAAATCAAAGCTGGGTGCCAACGCCATCCTCGGGGTATCCTTAGCGGTTGCCGTAGCCGCGGCCGCCGCCGGCCGATTATCACTTTATAAATATTTAAATACAGATGCCCGGGTGCTGCCGGTACCCCAGGCGTGTCTGATCAATGGCGGGCTGCATGCGGGCAATGATCTCGACATTCAGGAATTTTGTGTTATGCCCATTGGTGCGGAAACCTTTGGCGAATCCGTCCGGATTTTATGCGAAATTTTTTATCATCTGAAAGATATACTGCTCGAAAAATTAGGAAAAAATGCTATCAACAGCAGCGAGGACGGTGGATTTGCCCCTCCAATATCCTCCACACGTCAGGCTATGGATCTTATGGGTGAGGCGGTACACCGCTCGGAGTACACTGACAAGGTCGTTTACGGTCTGGATTTTGCGGCAACCGGTTTTTACAATCCTGAAAAGGACAATTATAACTTTGAGGGTTCCCAAAAATCGCGAGATGAACTTGTTGAGTTTATTAAGCAACTTTTAGGCGATTATCCGTCCATCGTATCCATCGAAGATCCCCTGCATGAAAATGATTTTGAGGGCATGAAGATATTGACCCGGGAATTCAGCGATCATCTGATCATTGGCGATGATATCTTCGCCACTAATTTAAAACGGATCCAAAAAGGGCTGAAGCTGGGAGCCGCCAATGCCACTCTCTGTAAAGTAAATCAGATCGGAACATTGACGGAAACACTGGAAACAGTCAATTTTGCCCGGCAAAACAATTTCGCCGTTGTGATGTCCGAGCGATCAGGTGAAACTGAAGACAGCATCCTGTCTGATATCAGCGTTGGGTTTAATGCGGGCCTGTTTAAAACCGGCGGTATCCGGGGCTCCGACAGGGGAACAAATTATAACAGATTCATTGAGATCGAAATGGAGCTGGGATCCTCAGCGGTCTATGCCGGGGAAAACTATAGATGTAACCGTTCCCGGGTTCAGGATTCAGAGGTTCAGTGTGCACGTCGAATCTGACCAGTTGATTTGTGAGTTCTGTGACCCGGCGAGAGGAAAAGAAAATACAAATGATTAAAAATCGTACGGAATTGCTTTCCCATGGTTTTATAAAAGGGCGGGAGAAAGCACTCGATATCGCCGAGTATGCTCTCCAATATGTAGATCCGCTTGCTGCAGTCAAACGATACGTAAACCTGGATGATAACATGCTCCAGGTGGGCGAAGATGTTTTCAACCTAGATGAAGTGAACAAAATTTATGCAATTGGGGCCGGCAAAGCAACCTACCCCTTGGCGGTTGCATTGGAAGAAATCCTCGGCGATCGAATAACCGACGGGTTTATTGCCATCAAAAAGGGGCAGAAAGACCCTTTTACCGGCAGGCTTGGAACTTTGTCGAAAATACGTGTCGCTGAATCTGCTCATCCCGTGCCGGATGAAACCAGTCTTGAAGCCGGCAAAGAAATATGGCGCATTGCAGGCAGGGCCGGGCAAGGGGACATGGTGTTTTGTTTGATGTCCGGCGGGGTCTCAGCGCAGTCGGTTTATCCTGTTGAGGGACTGTCATTCAATGATAAGATCACTATCAACCAGCTGTTGGTACATTGCGGAGCGGATGTTACCGAAATCATGACGGTCCGGCGGCATCTTTCGCGCATCAAAGGCGGACGATTGGCACCTCGGATGCTGCCGGCCACAGTCATCAGCCTTACGGTTTCGGATGAAAAGACCGACAGCATGGAGTGGAATACCGATTGGACCAGCCCTGATTCCACCACCTTGGCGGATGCAAAAATGGTTCTTAAAAAATATGGACTGTGGGAAAAGGTATCTGAACAAGTTCGTAATTACCTGTCTACTCCTACCCCGAAAAAAGAAACGCCGAAATCATTCTTCAATGAGCCATTGCATTATAGCATGGTAGTAAAAACTCGCGAACTGTGGCGGGGAGCGGCCAAGAAATCAGAAGAACTCGGATTGACGCCCCTTTTGCTGACAACGCTTCTCAATGGTGAAAGCCGTGAGGTAGGACGTACCATTACCTCAATTGCGAATGAAATCAAATTGTCAGGCAATCCGATCCGCCCCCCTTGCACGCTGGTCGCCACCGGAGAAACTGCGGTAAGAATTCAAACGGATGCTTCCGGCCGGGGCGGCGCTAACCAGGAGCTTGCCGCCGGAGCCTGCCTCGATTTAGACGAAAAAGATCCTATCGTAATTTGCGCCCTGGATACAGATGGTACCGATGGTCCGACGTCGTTAGCAGGAGCGATTACGGATGGATCCACGAAAATAAGGGCAGCAGAAAAAGGATATGACCTCTATCAGAAGTTGATGGAACATGATATCGCCACGACCCTGAAAGCCACCGGTGATGCTGTTATCACCGGACCGACAGGAACAAATGTAAATGATCTGGTTGTGTGTGTTGTGTTATGAATGAAGGTTTCAGGTGTCAGGTGCCAGCAGGGCGTGGTGATATCGGGATAGTTGAGTGGAAAGTTCCTGAGCAAACGCGAAGTTGGTATTCGACCAAACTAAGGGAGACTCTATGGCCCCGGTATTCTCAAGACAAAACCGTGCGACGTTAACGGATCAGGCCTTAAAAGCAATTAGAGATGCCATCAGAAGCGGAAAGCTAAAGCAAGGTGAACGCCTGGTCGAGATGCAACTGGCCGAAGAGATGCAAATAAGCCGGTTTCCCATCCGGGAGGCATTGCGATAT
>JAJRVC010000618.1 GCA_024277475.1 Deltaproteobacteria bacterium | reverse complement strand
CCTGAGAGAAAAATTGCTCCTTGACCGGTCGATCCTGGCGGAGTTTGCACAGGACAATATCTTGGCCATTGCCACCGGCCGTCCCAAAGCAGAGGCGGAGTATGCGCTGGAGCATTTTCGATTGAGACAATTTTTCCCGGTGGTATTAACCCTTGACGACTGTGTCAGCGAAGAGAAGCGAATTAAGGAAGAAGAAGGCAGAGCCGTTTCATTGAGCAAGCCCGATCCCTTCATGCTCGACGCCATTGCGGAAAGCCACCGGAATGCCGTCAACGGCTTTTTTTATATCGGGGACATGCCCGATGATATGCTGGCAGCCGCCCACTCCCGAATCGGATTCAAAAGCATCGGCATTCTGATAGCGGCCCCGGACAAGTCCAGACTGAAAGAAAACCTGCTGCGAGCCGGAGCGGATTACATAGTTGACGATTTCGAATCTTTGAAAGCAATTATCCTTTGATATGGCCGCAAAAAGGCACAAAAAGCACAAAAGTAAAGAATCCAGGCCCAAAGAACTATGTTTTCAAATTTCAATAAGTTATGAGACCTTCCGCACCAGTACCATGCCACGGAGGGAAGGAAAGCGCGTGAGAATAACTTGATATCCTGCTATCAAGATCTACGAAAGAAAGATAACCATGAACGATGAACTCCGAACCTCTGATTGCCTACGATGCAGGATCAAACCTGCAGGCAGTCTTCCTGCAATATCTTATCGAGGGTCTGTACGACTTCATCCGCATTTTGCTCCGTAAAGACAATGGGCGGCTTCAATTTAAGAACATTGTACAGCGGGCCATCGGTACTGATCAATATTCCGTGGTCTTGCATGCGATTGATGATATAATCCGCCTGCTCCGGTGCCGGGTCCAGGGTCCGGCGATCGCTGACTAGTTCAACCCCTGCATAGAGTCCCAGACCGCGGACATCCCCGATAAGCGGATATCGCTCCATCAGACCCTTCAGCCCCTGCAGCAGCCGGTTGCCGGCCTGGTATGCATTTTTTTGCAGCTCCTCGTTTTCAATGACATCCAGTACAGCCATGCCGATGGCACACGAAACCGGATTGCCGCCAAAGGTATTGAAGTATTCCATGCCGTTGGCAAATGCATCAGCAATTTCGGACGTAGTGATGACGGCAGCCAGTGGATGGCCGTTTCCCATCGGTTTTCCCAGGGTGACTATATCGGGCACGACCTGTTGGGTTTCGAAGGCCCAGAAATGGCTGCCCACACGTCCGAAACCAACCTGGACTTCATCCACAATGCACACTCCACCGGCAGCCCTTACATGCTTGAAAGCCTCAACCAGGTAATTATCGGGCAGAACAATCTGTCCGCCACATCCCAGCATGCTCTCACAAATAAAGGCCGCCGGTACTTTTCCATCCGCCTGAATCCCTTTTACAGCCTCACCCACGTGGGCGGCATAGCGCTTGCCGGTTTCGGCTCCCATGCCCTTGTAGTGACCCCGGTAGCCATCGGGCATAACAACTTTATGAACCCAGGAGGGCGCACCCTGCCCCCCCGAACCGGCATGTTTGTAGGGGCTGATGTCGATCAGGTTCTGGGTGTTGCCGTGATAGGCTCCATCCACGGTAATGATGTCCTGCCGGCCGGTATAGGTGCGCGCCATGCGCAGGGCAAGTTCGTTGGCTTCACTGCCGGTGCAGACAAAATAGCAGACAGCTAACGAATCCGGAAATTTGGCCAGAAGGCGCTCGGCATATTCGATAATAGTATCATGGAGATAGCGTGTATTGGTGTTCAGCACGGGTATTTGACGGCAGGCTGCAGCCACCACATGGGGATGACAATGTCCCACATGACATACATTGTTGACTCCGTCCAAATAGGTTTGCCCATCCTCGTTGAAAAGGTATTGTCTGCGACCTCTTACAATTTTTAACGGTTGTTTATAAGAAATACTCAGATTTCTGCCCAGATGGGCGCGACGGGCAGTCAATATGTCTTCATGGCTGCGTCCTTCAGGAGGAAAACAGCTTTGCGGGATACCCAGAATAAGATTCGGATCCGGGCATATGCGCGTCCAGATACCGCATTCCGTCGGCCGGGACACACCTGGGAAATTGCCGGTTTCACCGAGCATGTCCATGATGACCTGGAAGTGAAGATGGGGCGGCCAGCCGCCGTTGGTCGGCGGCTCCCCGATCCGGGCGAAGGACACCCCCTTTGAGACCGGCATCCCGACAGTCAGGTTCTCCAACGAATCCAGGCTCA
Organism: Deltaproteobacteria bacterium; assembly: GCA_024277475.1. Next base: position 17,240 of record JAJRVC010000618.1, on the reverse strand, counting down.
GGTGCCCGTACAGAGTGTAAAACCGTTCGCCATCTTCGATCTGATGTTCGAGAATAATGGCAGGGCCGTAATCCAGATGGGCTGTATTATTATTAAAGCTGTGCACCCTGCCGTCAAGAGGGGCATAAATCGGGGCATTGTGATGCATGAAAAGATCAATACCCAGATGAACAGTCCGGGTCTGGGGCATTTCATCAGTTAGAACTTTAAACTCTCCGGCCGTGTATAACAGCCGGGCTTCGAGATAGCGGCCAATACCGACCTTGACACGGGCCTGCTGCATCTGTCGAGACAGATGCTCGGTGAAGACGGCGGGATCCGAACCCTTATCTTCATTTTGTGGCAACACACTGCCGACGCTCAGATCGAATACCAGCTGGTCTTCATGGCGCAGGTCTTCGTCGACGATGGAAGCGAACCCATCCCTGTGATCCTGCAGCCAGTTTATTATCTTGCCGGATTGCGGCACTGACGGTAATCCGCAGGCATGTCTTAAAACATACCACGCCAGGCGCGGATGAATGGTACGCATTTTTTTTAAAAGCGCCCAGGCCGGTTTTTCCGATATGTGCAGATATTCATTATCCGGTTCCAAACGGGACTGGTTGGCGGCAAGACAGACGCTCATGCAAAGCCGCATGCAAATCAGGTCAACTAAAACAGCCAGTTCCTGCTCGGTCAGTGGTCGGTTTTGATGGTACCCCGCAACAATATTGGCAGCGGCCGCCAGCGGATCGGCTTTATTCAGCATGGCATAGGCGCAGGCAATGGCTACTTCACAAACGGTACAGGTAAAAACCATGTCGCCGAAATCAATCACGCCGCTTACCCGGTTTTGCCATTTGCCGTGCGGTGAAACCAGGACATTGTAATCATTGGCGTCGTTATGAATGACACCGGTACGCAGGTCCTGCAGTTGCGGTTCGATTTTGGTTTGAAAGCGTTTCAACCATGGTTTGACGAGATCACACTTTATCGGATCATCGATAAGACCGATGTAACTGTTGACGACCTGTCCGGCGTTTTTAAGGTCCCAGTGAAAATCCCGGTGGGCGGCTGGATGATCGAAGTCTTCAAGAATATGGTCCAGGCGGCCGAAAAAACGTCCCAGACCGGTCAATAAATCAGCATCGTGGGGTCGAACAAGTGCCAAAGGCTTTCCAGGCAAATATGTCAACAGCCGCACAAAATGCGAAGCCCCATCGACGCCCCGTATTGAACCAATTTGCTCGCCGTTGATAGTTTCGCACACATCGGGCGCGACCGATACATTGCGGGCAAACAAATTTCGGTTACGGACGATGTAGATCATGGCCTGATTCTGCAGATCGAGAACTTCCCTGCGCTCGATGGAATTGGCCAATTTGAGGACATACGTCTCACCCTGGGCAGTGGTCAGGCAGAAATTCTGATCCCGCTCACTGGGCAGCTGCTTGGCAGCGGTATCAAGCCCGAACAGATCCCGCGCGATACGGGCGGCCTCTTCTGTGCTGAACCGGGGAGCATGTTTTACGATGGCGGACATGTGGTTTTGTTTCCCTCCAGATTGAACGTTAGAACCCAAACTTCGGATATACCGGAAAATTGAGCTGATCAGCCGGCGGATGCAATGATATGCTCAGGGCTCACTCAAAAATAGCTTCACATTTTGGACGCCGATCCATCCCGTCCGGCTACGTTGCGGAAGCTCGAAATATTTGTACTGAAGCGGATGAAAAGCAATTAACAGTTGGCGGGACTTGAAGGGCAATTTTAATCATCCCTGCGGGCTTCTTCGAGCCAAATCGGAAATTTTTGTGAATCCATCATTTCCAGGCAGCGCTCCCAGCGACCTATTGTGTATTCCCAGAAATCATAATCCAGTTTTGATATTTTGTTCTGAATAGAGCCCCATAACGTCCAGCCGAAATCAGACATAACGGAATACAGGTACATACGCGCGAGCAAGTGCCGCCGGGTTTCTCCAAAATACGCCGCGCACAGTTGTGCATATTGATCCTCATTGTATTGCTGCTCCTGGCAGGTGTTTCCCAGTTCAAAACAGGGATCATTGTTGCCGCTGTATTCGAAATCAATCAACCAAAGCATCCGACCGTCATCGATGAAATTTTCGGCCAACAGGTCGTTATTGCAGGGTACGGTATCCAACCTGTTTACCTGCAAGGCCTTCTCTATTTCGCCGAGAACGGACATGCGGGATCGGTAGTCATCGGGAATGCGGACCCTGTACTCTTCCACGATACCTATATAGAATTCTACCAGTCGAAACATGTTAAAATCATTTAAACACCTCGCACCGGCATGCAATTTCTTCAGCGATTGAGCAATGCGCACAGGCATCCCCGGACCTTGCAATGTTTCTATCGACAAGGTCTCGCCGTTGAGAAACTCCAGCACCATCACCTTGTACTCGGGTAGGTGGTACAACACTTTGGGACCAACACCAGCGGCGGCGGCCGACTTGGAACTATGATATTCGTTGTCGCGATCCACTGCCAGAAGGTCGGTGCCGGCGCCCGGGACACGCACAAAATAGGGGTGGCCTTCAACATCCACACGGAAGTTTTTGTTGGTCAGGCCTCCCGTCATCTCCTGAATATCTATTTTTTTATCCTTCCAGTCATCAATCTTTTGAATGACTTCTTCAATTGTAAGGGTCATCGAGGGCCTCCTTCTTCACTGCATCAGTTGAAACGCTTCGTATGCTTGCTCTAATCGAGTAAGATTTTTCTGAGTGTAATTCACATAGTCAAATTCAAGGGCCGAGTGTATCTCCGAAACGATACTCCACAAAGTTTCGCGCAATAAAGAGACACACTTCATAGCTGACAAACGGCGGCGTTGTTCATCCGTTACCGGTTGTTGATAATAGGTTTCCAGAACCCGGTCTTCCTGTTCCGGCGAGAGCTCATTGTTTGAGGACAATCCGGCCAGATCGAAAAGGGCGGCGTTAAAACCCGCATCCTCCCAGTCGAGAAGCCACAACCGCTTACCGTCGTCGATAAAATTGGCAGCCAGCAGGTCGTTATGCCCGAATACTATTTTGACTTCACCAACTGCTTCTTCAAGCTTTTCGTTTATGTCAACAAAGTGCGGCAGTGAATCCATCATCCGGCTGTTGCCCTCCCTGGCGGTGAGGATGTAGCTTCGGCAAACATGGAAGGGCCAGAAAACAAGCACCGGTCCCTTCAGGTATTTCGGGATTTCAGTATGACAGGTTTGAATCAGAGCTATGATCCGATCCAGGTTCTGTGGTTGCCGGATATCTTCTTCTGAAAGGGTCCGTCCCTCAATGAACCGCATGATGAAGACACCTTCCGTTTGATAGACTATTTCAGGTGAGATGCCGGCGGCGTGAGCCGCATGCGCTGCCGCAAGCTCGTTAAATCGCATGACACCGTGGATCGGGATATCGTCACCCACCCGGACGACGAAACGCTGACCACGGTCATCGACGATAAAATTGGTGTTGGTAATTCCACCCCCCAGGGGCTTGGGTTCTACGGATGAAGACCAGAAATCCAGGGATGCGACCCTTTCGCGGGCATTTTCGCTCATATTATTATTTTCTATATCAAGGAGTTTCGCCCCATAAGCGCAGTTATTATTCAACCATTCAACTAAGCATTGCCTAATCCCAACAATTTTTTTCGTTCCATGCTCCAGGCCATAATCAGCCGGTCCGATATAATGGCAATGAAAGCGACGCACAACCCTGCAACCAGACCACGGCCGGTATCGGCTTTTGTCAGGGCAATGTAAACTTCCTGACCCAGGTCCCGGGTACCCACCAGCGCAGTGATGACCAGCATGCTGAGACCCAGCATGATGGTCTGGTTGACACCCAGCATAATCTCGGGTATTGCCAGTGGCAGCTGTACTTTCCATAGAATCTGTCGTCGCGTACAGCCGGATACGGTCGCGGCTTCGATCATTGTCGAAGGGACTTGGCGGATGCCATGATCGGTGTAGCGGATGACCGGCACTAGCGAATAGGCCACCACCGCGATCATAGCGGAAAAATCGCCGACACGAAACAGCATCACCACCGGAATAAGATAAACAAAGGCCGGCAGGGTTTGCAGGGTGTCGATGACAACTTGCATTACGCGGTGGACCCGGTTGCTGGCCGCCGCCCAAACACCCAGAGGCATGCCGATCACCGAGGCCACAAAAACGGATGTACCGATAAGATAGGTAGTAATCATTGCCTTTTCCCAGTTTCCGGTTACGGCAATAAACGCAGTCAGCAATGAAACCAGCAGGGAAAGCCGCCATCCCCCGAGCTGCATTCCGGCAAGGGCCAGCACGCCGACCACCCCCATCCATGGCAGGGCGATAAGAAACCGTTTTACGGGAATCAGGATATGGATCAGCAACCACGCTTTCGTGCCATCAATAATATCGAAAAAGTTGATGTTGATCCAGCTGATCATTTTTTCCGAAAAATCGCCGGTGGTAAGGGTCAGGTTTTTCGGATAATTGGCGATGGCGGGAATAAAAAAACCCATCACCGATATGATCACGATGATGGCCAGGGCAGTCAACAAATGAGGGTGAGAGCGGATAAACCCCAGCTCTTTTCCCATTTTTACGGGACGCTGAACGGCGTAGGACTGGCTCAGTCGATCCAGAGCGATAGCAAGCAAGGTGATGGCAACGCCGGCCTCTATACCTTCTCCAATCGCGAGCCTTCGCAAGGCATGCAAAACATCATAACCCAATCCGCCGGCCCCGATCATCGAAGCGATAATTACCATGTTGAGCGAAAGCATGATGACCTGGTTAAGACCGACTAACAGGGTGGGACGGGCGGAAGGGATCATGACTTTCCACATGAGCTGGCGCCGGGAGCAACCGGTCATGCGGCCAAACTCAACTATTTCCGTGGAAACCTGCTCAAGGGCCACCAGGGAACAGCGAACCATGGGCGGCACCGCGTAAATGAGGGTGGCCGTCATGGCGGCCACCGGACCGAAACCAAATAAAAACAGCACCGGTACCAGGTAGGCGAACACCGGCACCGTTTGCATGAGGTCCAGCAGCGGCGAGATTGCGTTCGCGAACCAGGGGTGTCGATAGGATATAACGGCAAGCAATAACCCGCCGCCAACACCAAGGGGTACCGCCACCATGATGGAAGACAGCGTTACCATAGCACTTTCCCACTGGCCGAAAACCGCCAGGTAGAAAAAGCAGCAACCGACTAAGATCGCAAGGCCGATATCGCGGATCCAATAGGCCGCCAGAACAAGAACGCAAATCAGTGCCACCCATGATATCGGCGGTATTTGGAAGAAAGCCTCGCTGTTTAAGGGAATTTTTACCCCACCCGCAAAAATTCCGTGCGCGGCTACCAGAAACCAGTTTAAAACCCAGGAGATTGAGCGTGTAAATTCTTTGAAAGTAAAAAGACCGAGATCGGCGTCATTGATCAGCCATTTCATGAAATCGCTGATCCAGAATTTGAGCGGTACGACCCAGGCGCGAGGATATTCCACTGCCCAGGGTGCCAGGTCTCTGAAAAAAAAGAGACCGACGGTAAACGTCAAAGCCGCCATCCAGAAGATAAGCCACCACCGGCGGCCAAAAGCACGTGCCATCAAGTCAGATGCGCCCGTACTCACTTTGGGGTTCCTTTGTTGATGAGTACGTCAAGGACGGCATCGCGGGAAACCTGGCCGATAACCGTGCCTTTCTTGTCCGTCACCGCCAGGGGCTCACTCTGTTCAAAAACCCGGGCGACCAGTGCCTCTACTTTCCAATCCGCGGGAACACTTCCGACGCAGGTGACACGCTCATCCAGCGGAGCCATAATAGAGCCTATTGACAACACTTTGGGGCGGGGAATTTCACGGGTAAATTCAGCGACATGGTCATTTGCCGGGTTGATCACCAGCTCTTCGGGGGTCCCTATCTGAAGGACGGCGCCGTCTTTCATGATAGCAATGCGGTCGGCAAGCCGAATGGCTTCATCGAAATCGTGGGTAATGAAGACAATCGTTTTTCTGAGAAGGTTCTGCAGTCGAAGGAACTCATCCTGCATTTCACGTCGGATGAGAGGATCGAGGGCGGAGAACGGTTCGTCTAGAAACCAGATTTCCGGCTTGACCGCCAGGCTGCGTGCTATGCCGACACGCTGTTGCTGGCCGCCTGAAAGATGTCGCGGATAATAATTTTCACGGCCTTTCAGACCGACAAGTTCGATAATTTCAAGGACGCTGTTCTCCCGGGTGGTCCGGTCAACGCCCTGAACCTCGAGGGGAAAGGCTACATTTTCAACAACCGTAAGATGCGGCAACAACGCGAAGTTCTGAAACACCATCCCCATCTTGTGGCGCCTGATTTCGATGAGATCTTTGGCTTTTATCTTGAGGAGGTCCAGGCCTTCGAAGATGATTTCGCCGGTGGTCGGCTCAATCAGCCGCGACATGCAGCGCACCAGGGTGGATTTCCCCGAACCCGAAAGACCCATGATAATAAATATTTCGCCCTGATGAATTTTCAGCGAAACATCCCGCACGGCACCGATCAGACCGGCAGCCGTAAGCTCGTCATAGCTTGGTTTAGATTGATGCTCTGCAAGGAAATGGGCGGCCTTATCGCCGAATACCTTCCAAACATCCCTGCACACAATTTTCGGCGTATCTGCCTGTGGAGTGAGATCTGATCGCGGTTTATTTGAGGTTAACTCGGTTGTCGCCATTGTTCATTCAAACCGTTGCTGACAGTTACACCGCCGGACCGGAAAGCATCCTGTCCGGCGGTTAGAGTTTGAGCCTATTTACTGCATTCGGTCCATTTCATCCAGGTGTTTTTATTGTTCTTCAGCCATTCTTCTACTACATCATCAACCGGACGACCATCCAGATCGACCTCACCGATCATGTTACCAATCGTATTATTATCAACCTTGAAATTACGCACCGCTTGATACGCACAGGGCCATTTTTTCTCACCATCCTTCCAGCCGACCTTTTTAATCCAGCCGCGTGGTTTGCCGCAGTCATAAGGAAGATCGGGATTAACCCCCCACTTTGGATCGTGATAGCACTTTTCGGTGTAACCCGGGAACTTGACCCATTCCCCCTTGAACTTGATCGGTGCCCAGTGAGGGCTGTAGACCCAGCCCAAAAACGGTGCTTTGCGCTCATAGGCGGATTTCAGCTCCGCAAAAAGTGCGGCATCGGTACCCGCGTGTACAACTTCGTAATCCAGTCCGAGCGCTTCGACACGTTCGTCGTCCATCCCGCCCCAGGTCACGGGCCCGCCGAGATAACGGCCTTTGGGATAGGTCTCCGGTGTCGAAAAGGCTTTGGCACACTCGTTGAGTGCTTTCCAGTCGGGCAGGCCGGGGCATTTTTCCTTCATGTAGTAAGGATACCACCACTCCTCGATGGCTTCCATGCCGGTCTCACCCAAATCAACCGTCCTGCCCGTTTTCAGGCTGGCCTCCAGAGCTTGTTTGCCGGTGGTCTCCCACATCTCCATGGCAATGTGCAGGTCGCCGGATTCAAGCCCTGCAAACTGGGCAATGTAATCGGCCTGCACATACTCGACTTTATAACCCATCTCCTCGAGCACCCGGCCCATCATGTGAGTGGTGAGATATTGACCGGTCCAATCGTGGATCGTAAGCTTAATAGGCTCTTTCGATTTCGGCTCCTCTGCCAGGGCCGAGCCTGCCATAATAACGGCCGCCACAAGCATGATCAGAATCGTTACGGATTTAAATGAGATTAACATCGGTGTCCTTTTTAGCATTTTCATAAAGCGTCCTCCTTTTTAAAAGTTATTGTTTGTGAAAAAACCACCTCCGATCTTCTGTAATGTGATGTAATAACCTTCGCTGTTTTTGCTGTCAAGAAAAACCCGGCAGCATCAGTGCAACGTCAAGGCAGTCTCTGACCAACTCAACTGCCGGAAATTTGCTCCTCTGAAAACGGAACTGAAATCCTGAATCCCAAAGCACTTCATTTTTTCAGGGCAGGCAATATCCGAATCCATCATCAGCGATTTAACAACTGCATTGCTCTGGAAACAATGGCGGAAGTTTTGATGCCGTATTTTTGCAGTACTAACGCTCCGGGAGCGGAAGCACCAAAACGATTGATAGCGATGACGGCTCCCGAGTTGCCGACATACCGCTCCCACCCCATGCTGATGCCGGCCTCTACCGCCACCCTGGCTGACATCTGGGGCGGCAGCACCGTATCTTTATAACGCTGAGTGGTTCTTTCGTACAGCTCCCAACTGGGCATGCTCACCACCCTGGCAGCCACATTTTTTTTGGCAAGCAGCGCCTGGGCTTCCAGGCAAAGACATACTTCCGAACCGGTGCCAATCAGGATCACATCAGGAGTGCCTTCTGAATCCGACAATACGTAGCCGCCTTTTGCCAGCATGGTTGCAGAAGGGTACCGGCTGCGATCCAACACCGGCAGGTTCTGTCGGCTTAAGATCAGGGCTACCGGTGCATTAGCCGATCGGATGGCCAGACGCCAGGCTGCTGCTGTTTCGGTGGCATCCGCCGGTCGAATCACAATTAATCCGGGAATTGCCCTTAAGGCCGCAAAATGTTCCACCGGTTGATGGGTGGGTCCGTCCTCGCCCACCGCAACACTGTCATGGGTAAATACATAAATCACCGGCAATTTCATCAAAGACGCCAGTCGAATGGCAGGTCGACAGTAGTCGGCGAATACCAGAAAGGTTCCACCGTAAGGGCGCACGCCTTTGTGAAGTGCCATTCCGGACATAATTGCGCCCATGGCATGTTCCCGCACGCCAAAGCGAATATTACGACCGGCGTAAGAGCCTTTCTGGAAATCAAATGACGATTTAATCAGGGTGTTGTTGGAAGGTGCCAGGTCGGCCGATCCCCCCATTAGGGTGGGCAGTTTATCGGCCAGTGAATTTAAGACCTGCCCGGAAGCCGCCCGGGTGGCAATTGGTTTACTCCCTTTGAAAGTCGGGATCCCGGCATCCCAGCGCAGCGGGAGCTTGCCGGTTATGGCAGCCTCCCATTCTTTTGTCAGTTCCGGCTGTTTTTTCGCATAGGCATTAAACTTCTTTTGCCAGGCTGCTTCGGCCTTTTTGCCTTTGTCTACACTCTTGCGTAATGTATTGAGAACTTTGTCAGGGACGAGAAATTTTTCATCAGCGGGCCAACCGAGATTCTCTTTGGTCAAACGGATCTCATCCTCACCCAGAGGCGCTCCGTGCGCTCCGGCGGAATCCTGCTTGCCGGGGCTGCCGTAAGCGATATGTGTGCGCATTACAATCAACGACGGCTTTGCGGCCTCAGTTTTGGCTTCCTTGAGAGCCTGCTCGATGGCTTTAAGATCATTTCCATCATTTACCCGTACAACATGCCATTTGTATGCTCTGAAACGGGCGGCGACATTTTCGGTAAATGCGATGTCCGTACCGCCCTCGATGGATATTTTGTTGTCGTCATAAATACAGATCAGTTTTCCCAGGCCAAGATGACCGGCCAGGGAGGCCGCCTCCGAGGATATCCCTTCCATGAGATCACCGTCACCACATATGACATAGGTGTGGTGGTCGACAATTTTCTGATTGGATCGGTTGAATATCGCCGCCAGATGACGCTCGGTCATGGCCATTCCTACCGCGTTGGCAAAGCCTTGCCCCAGGGGACCGGTGGTGGTTTCCACACCGGGTGTATGGCCGAATTCCGGATGGCCGGGTGTTTGGCTGCGCCACTGGCGGAAATCTTTAATTTCTTTGAGGTTTAGTTTATAACCGGTCAGGTAAAGCAGGCTGTAAAGGAGCATGGAAGCGTGGCCGGCCGACAGCACGAAGCGGTCTCGATCAATCCAGGCCGGATTTTTGGGGTTGTGCTTTAAGACACGGGTCCACAGCACATAAGCGGCAGCGGCCAGTCCCATAGGTGCACCCGGGTGACCGGATTTTGCAGCTTGGACCGCGTCCATCACCAGGGTCCGAATCGTATTGACACACAAGCTGTCCGTGGTTGACTGATTTTTAGGTAAAACTTTCTTCATTTCTTATTTCTCCTTTCATCGCTTTGGTAAAGCATAAGCGTTCACGATTTCAACTCTTTGCCGGCGGAATCATATAAAACCCGGGCAGCAACCCTTGCCGGCACCGGTTCTCCAAAAATTTCAATCTCGAGGGCAGTTCCCTCTTTTGCAAGTTCAAGCGGCAAATAGGCCAGGCCGATATTTTTTCCAACCGTATGCCCATAACCGCTGCTGCGCAGCCGGGTGATCACCCTACCCTCTGAGACGACCGCCTCGGCACCGTACAGAGGCAGCCAATCTTCACCGCCGATGACAAGGGTACACAATTTATTGAGCACACCCCCGCCCTTTATTTTTTGCAGGGCGTCACGGCCGATAAAATCGCCGCCATTTTCAAGGTCCACCGTAAACCCCAGCCCGGCCTCAAAGGGATTGTCCAGTGTCGTGATGTCGCTGTAGTAATAGAGATAACCTTTTTCTATCCTGAGCGACCCCAATACTTTGTACCCGGCAGCGATGATGCCGTGCGCCTGGCCCGCATCCCACAATCGATCCCAGACTACGATGGCCTTGTCGAAAGCTGCGTACAACTCCCATCCTTTTTCACCTGCATAGGAAATGCGCTGAGCCAGAACCTGGACGCCGTTAATCGTAATGGATTTGGCCTGCATGTAAGGCAGCGCTTCGTTGGAAACCTCATCGTCGCTGACGACACCCAGTACCTCAGGCGCCTTCGGACCCCACAGACCGATACAGGCATAATTTTCAGTCACATCGCGGATTTCGACGGGAGGGTCCTCCAGCCTCAGCTGAGAAATAATGTAACCCCGGTCGTTATCGATGAAACCCGACCCGGTAATCAGCCGGAAATGATCGTCTGCCAGGCGGGTGACGGTTACATCGGCAAGGATTCCGCCCCCGGCATTACAGAACTGGGTGTAAATGACGGTGCCCACCGGCCGGTCCATATTGCTGACCGCCAGCCGTTGAAGCAGCGGCAGAGCCCCGGGCCCCTTAAATTCAATCTTTCCGAAAGAGGTCAGATCCACCAGGCCGACTCTTTCCCGAATGGCCTGGTGCTCGGCGGCGACCACCCCAAAGTAGGGTTCTTTAGCCCAGCCGCCCCATTCGCGCTGATCTTCGCCGGCCCGGCGCCAGGGCTCTCCCGGCATAATGTAATTGACACGCTCCCATCCATTCTTTTTACCGAAAACCGCACCCAGATCCTGCAGCCGATGGTGAAACGGACTAATACGACGAGGCCGCATGTCGATGTCCTCGTCGTTGGGATAGCGGGTATAATAGTAATATTTATAGCATTCACGGGCACAGGAAGCGGCATAGTAAGGATCGAGATAGTTGCGTCCAAACCGCCAGGCATGATAGCTGTAAAAATCAAGCTCGGTATCACCCTCGATAATCCATTGCGTTAGGGCCTTGCCGATACCACCGGCCCCGCCAAAGCCGTTCATGGACATCCCGCAGGCCAGCCAGAAACCTTTCAAACCGGGCCACGGTCCCACGAGCGGATTGGCATCCGGTGTGAATGCATCCGGGTGGGCGATCAATCGCTCAAAACCCGCCTCGGCCAGGAAAGGAAATCGTTTGATCGCATTTTCTAAAAGTGGTTCAAAACGATCAAAATCAGACGGCAATTCTGTAGCGCTGTGATCCCAAGGCACGCCGTCCTCCCAGCAGGAAACTGGATTGACTTCCCAGCCCCCCACCAGAAAACCGCCATGTTCAGGCCGCCCGTAAATCAGGTAATCGGTATCCCGAAAGCAAGGGGCTCCTTCCGGCACTTCGCGGCCCGGTACGGCGCTGAGCCCCGAGTGCTGATGGATAACCGGTGAAGAAGGGATCATTACCCCGGCCATGGCAGCCACTTGAGCCCCCCAGAGTCCGGCAGCATTGACAACGATTTCAGTGCGAATATTGCCCTTATTCGTTTTAACCCCGCTGACCTCACCCCGGGAGGATAGTTCAATGCCGGTCACCCGGGTTTTGGTCAGAATGGTGGCTCCCAGCTTCTTGGCCGCATCAGCCACTGCATAGGTTGCACCATGAGGATCCAGGTGCCCGTCCTCTGGAATATAGACGGCACTGTAAACGTCACTATCACTCATCCAGGGCATGATCTCAAGCGCTTCCCGGGGCGTAATTAAACCGACATCAAGCCCGATTCCCCTGGCCTTGCTGACATCGCGCTGCAACGTTTGATGCTGCAATTTGCTGGAGGCCATACGCAAACTGCCGACTTTATCGTAAACGCCGAGCTCTTCATACAACTCGGCGCTGTACTTGCGAATACGCATCATGGTCGGTGAAGCGTTAAACACGGTCAATAATCCCATGGCCATGCAGGTTGCACCGCTGGTGATTTCATCTTTTTCAACCATAACGACGTCGGTCCAGCCGGCTTTGGCCAGATGATAAAGGATATGGCAGCCGGTGATACCGCCGCCGATTACGACAACCCTTGCTTGATCAATCATAGTTTGGCTCCTGATTGGGGTACCGGTTGCAGCGGGCACTCGAGTTGGCCGGTACCACAGGTATATTTTTCAAAATAGTCAAAATGTTCGAATTTTGATCTCATCAATCTATTGAAATTTTTGAGGATATAATTTAATTTTTGTGCCTTTTTGCGACCCTATCAATCTTGACAATCTCGTAAAAAGTCAAAATTCTCGAATTTTGATCTTATAACCTATTGAAATTATTAAGTGCAAAATTTTATTTTTGTGTTTTTTGTGCCTTTTTGCGGCCACATCAATCTTACATAAGTATCTTTTTACGTTCCGGATCATACAGGGCTCGACTGGGTTCCAGCCTGAGCGGGTACAATTTTTTATATAATTCAATCTCGAAACCATCATCACTACCGGCATTTTCCACCGGGATATAACCATAGCAGATGTTTTTCTTCAGCGTGTGGCCGTAACCTGAGCTGGTGGTTACACCTATCACTTTTCCCTTGAAAATAATGGGGGCGGATCCTTGGTGCATCACGGGTTCTTCACTGTCTAAAGTAAAGGAGCACAGTTTCCATCCGGGTCCTTCGGTTGTGATTTTCGCCAAAGCCTTTTTGCCGTTAAAGTCATCTTTATCCAATGCCACACAGAATCCAAGTCCGGCATCGAAGGGAGTATACTCGGGAGTCAGTTCCGAACCCCAGTCGGCGTAACCTTTTTCCAGATGCATGGATGAGATCGTGCGATAGCCCGCATTCTTGATGCCAAGATCCTGACCGGACTCCCAGAGACTTTCATAAACATGAACGGTAAATTCAGTCGGGATATAGAGTTCATATCCCAGCTCCCCGACGTAGGTCACGCGAAAAGCCATTACCGGAGCATGTCCAACTGTAAATTTTTTGCATGTACCGAAGGCAAAGCCTTCGCTGCTGATATCTGCATTTGTCAGTGTCTGCAAGAGTTCCCGGGACTTCGGTCCAATGACGTTAATGACCGCGAACGCTGAAGTCACTTCCTTAAAGGAAACAGATCCATCCGCCGGCATGTGATTTTTTATCCACCAAGAGGCCCGCAACCCAAAGGCAGTGCCCACTACCAGATAAAATCGGTCTTCAGCCAGCCGCCCAATGGTTAAATCACACTCAATGGTGCCCCTCTGGTTACACATCTGGGTATAGATAACCTTTCCGACGGGCCGGTCAATCTGGTTGGCACACAACCGGTTCAAAAAAGCCAAAGCGCCGGCCCCCGCCACTTCGAATTTACAGAAGGATGACTGATCAATCAACACCACGTTTTCGCGTGCATTAGTATGCTCGGCAGCTACATGCTCAAACCAGTTGGGGATTTCAAAAGTAAGGTCGTCTTTGGGCTCAACTCCTTCCGGTGCAAACCAGTTGGCACGCTCCCAACCGTATTTGGCGCCATAAACCGCACCTTTTTCTTTCAACGGGAAATAAAGCGGGCTGCGTCTGATACCGCGGGCCGAATCATGTTCCTCCTGGGGCCAGTGGACAGTGTAATGTTTGCCGTAAATTTCTTTCGTGCGTTCGACGTTATAGGCCCGGCTCTTGTGATAGGGGCCGAAGCGGCGAATATCAAGGGGCCAGATGTCCAGGCTCGGTTCTCCTCCGATGATCCACTCGGCCATCATGCGGCCGGCGCCACCGCCGGCGGCAATCCCGAAAGCATTGAACCCTACCGCTACAAACACATTGTCCAGTTCCGGGGCCGGACCCATAATGGCATCGCCGTCCGGGGTAAATCCTTCCGGACCGTTGACCAGTTTCCGGATTCCGGCTTCCTCAAGACAAGGGGTCCGTTTGGTAGCCGGTTCGGCCAGTTGTAGGAAATGGTCGAAATCGGCATCGAGCAGATTGGAGTTGAAATTGTTGGAGACACCGTCGACAGCCCAGGGAATACCGTTTCTTTCATATCCTCCCATAACCAGTCCACCGACCTCCTCTTTATAGTAGATCAGGTTGTCTTTGTCACGAATGGTCGGCAGATTCGGCGGCAATCCTTTTATGGGGTTGGTCACGGCAAATTGGTGCTGAAAGGGCACCACCGGCGTATTGATCCCCAGCATTTCACCGACCTGGTAGCCCCACATACCGGTGCAATTGACTAAAATTTCACAGTTGATGTCGCCTTCCTGGGTTTTAACGGTGGTTACCCGGTTTTTGTCAAATTCAAACCCGGTTACCAGATTATTGCGATAAATCACGGCACCGCGATTGCGGGCACCCTGGGCCAGGGCCTGGGTGATGCCGGAAGGATCGGCCTCACCATCGGTCGGCATGTAGGCGGCGCCAATGACACCGTCCAGTGAAATAATCGGACAAAGGTCATAGGCTTCCCGGGGCGTTATCATATTCATCTCAAGCCCAAAACTGCGTGCGGTGGTGGCACCTTTTTTAAGTTCATACATCCGCTCTTTGGTGCTGGCAAGATGCAGACAGCCACTCTTTTTCCAGCCGGTGTTAAGACCGGTTTCTTTTTCCAGTGTTTCGTAAAGGCTGACGCTGTATTGCAGCATGCGGGTGATGTTGCGCTCGGAACGTAGTTGGCCAACCAGACCTGCGGCATGCCAGGTCGAGCCGCTGGTCAACTCTCCTTTATCGATGAGGACAACATCTTTCCAGCCCATTTGGGTCAGATGGTAGGCCGTGCTGCAGCCAATGATGCCGCCGCCGATAATTACGACTTGTGCACTGTCTTGCATAATTTTCTCCCTCTTCAATCTATCGAATTTATAACTGGCAGAATTCGTTATTTCAATCGCATCGTCTTCTGTTTGGCAAACGAAAATTATATGATCAGTTCAAAGCAGAAGATCCTGCTATAAAGTGGCTTCGTCGATGATTTCAGCGATATCTTTTACTTCCACACTGCCGTTGTTGTCCGCAATACCATCGGTGAGCATGGTAATGCAAAACGGGCAGGCAGCGGCCACATGGGTCGCTCCGGTAGCCATCACTTCCTGTGCACGCTCATGGTTGATCCTTTTTCCGATGGTTTCTTCCATGAACATACGCGCACCACCGGCCCCGCAGCAGAGCCCGTTGCTTTTGCTGCGTTTCATTTCGATCAAATTGCTGCCATTGTTAAACGAACGTAACAGCTTGCGCGGTGCATCAAAAATTCCATTCCAGCGTCCCAGATAACAGGAATCGTGAAATGTTAATTTTTCGATGGCAATCCCGTTGGTTTTCAGTCGCCCCTGGTGAACCAGCTCCGGTATGAACTCGCTGTGGTGAACGACATCATATTTCGCTCCGAACTGCGGATATTCGTTTTTGATGGTATTGAAACAGTGGGGATAGGTGGCCAGAATCCTTTTGGGTTGGTACTGGTTCAAAATCTCCAAATTTTCTGCAATCATCATCTGAGCCAGATATTCGTTGCCGGCACGCCGGGCGACATCGCCGTTGCATCTTTCTTCTTCGCCCAGAATGGCAAAATTCACGCCGGCTTTTTTCAGAACCCGAGCCATGGCCTGGGCAATCTTCTTGCCCCGATCGTCAAAAGAACCGGCGCAGCCCACATAGTATAGAATGTCAGCTTCCGGGTTGTCTGCCATCAAGGGGACATCCAGCCCCCTAGCCCAATTCGCCCGCGAATCACTGCCAAACCCCCAGGGATTGGACTGGTTTTCAAGATTGGTAAAGGTTTCCTGCATTTCAGCAGGAAAATTGGACTCCATCAACACCTGGTATTTGCGGGCTTCAAGGATGATATCCAGATGTTGGATATTGACCGGGCAGCTGTCTTCACAGGCCCGGCAGGTGGTGCAGGACCACAGGACATCACCGGAAACCGGCGATCCCTCACGTACCAAGGGTAAAACGGAATCATAGTCTTTGCTTAGAATTATTTTGGACTGATCGAAAAGATCGACCTTGCTGTCATGGATAACGCGCTTGGGGGACAGGGGCTTGCCGGTTACGTCCGCCGGGCATTGTTCCTCGCACCGGCCGCACTCGGTGCAGGCGTATAGATCCAAAACATTTTTCCAGGTCAGATCGCTAATCTTACCCAAACCAAATGTCTCAGCCTCCTCGTTCTCAATGTCGGTGACGAGCATCGCCCTGGAACGTTCCAACGGCTTTAAAAAAATATTGGGAACCGCGGCCAGCAGGTGCAGATGTTTGGAGTCCGGAATATAAATTAAAAACCCAAGGATTGTCAGGATATGAATCCAGTATACTATTTCAAATCCGACTCGGGCAGATCCCGGCGCAAGAGCGTCTAATTGGAAGATGGAATTAACAACCTTTGAAATTGTAAAATAGCGCGAATAATCAAATCCGCTGCCGCCAATCAACGGCACCAGCAGAAAGGCGTTAATTAAATAAAAGGTGATGATGATAACGGCTGTGAAAAGGATAATGAGCCGCGCATCGAGGCCATCGGTCAAATATTTGGGTTTGAGAAAAAGACGCCGATAAAGGGCATACCCCAAACCAATCAGAGCCAGAAAGGCAAGAATGTCGGCCACAAAAAGGTAAGCACCGTAAAGTCCCGGCATCCGGGGGGCCACATGAAATCCCGGAAACACTCCCCGGATCATCAGTTCCAGAGAGTGGGGCTGTATCGCTAAAAATCCGAAAAAAATAAAGGTGTGCGCCCAACCTGGTCCGCGTTTCCGACGCACGTTGGTCTGTGCCAGAACATCGGTAAGCAACAGCCTGATGCGCTCGGGGATTCGGTTCAACTCAAACTTCGATTCTCCCTGGACGCTTTGCATAAT
>JAJRVC010000617.1 GCA_024277475.1 Deltaproteobacteria bacterium | reverse complement strand
TGGCAATATAAGATGGCGAACCAGAACTCCCCTCTCCGCCAAACCGTGTTTATCGATTTTAAGCACACCGACCTGGCGATACATTTCGATCACCGCCTGCCGAGAAAATTCGGGATACTCTTTAATATAAGACAACTCCCGCGCGGTTTCAGAGCACGTATATTTTAGATCAGGAAGATAAATATCAACAATGCCATCGAGCAGTTTCAAAATTTCAAGGGCATCATAACTATTCGTGTTATAGATAATGGGCAATCGAAACCCCATCTCCCGCGCCAGCACAAGACTTTTCAATAAACCGGGAACGACATGCGATGGCGAAACCCAGCCGATAAAATGCACTCCCTGTTCCTGCAAACGCAGCATGTCAGCGGCGACTTTTTGAAAAGACTCCTGTGTCGTAATATGCGAGTTACCCGTCAACCCCTCCTGGGAAATCTGAAAATTCTGGCAATAGTCACAGCGCATATTGCATGCCGTCACAAAAAGGTTGCCAACCCCATTGCTACCAACTAAAGGCGGTTCCTCACCAAAATGCTGAACACTGGATGAAATATGCAAAGTGTCTAACTGCCCACAGTATCCCGTTTCGCCTACGGTACGATCTACCTCGCAGGCATGCGGACACACTTGGCAATTGCGATAAATTTCATAAGCCTGATCGGCGCGCTGTTGCAGTTCTTTCTGCGATAAATTCAAGTACGCTGCGGACATTAATTAAACTTCCTAAAGAAAAGCAGATGCCAATATTGTATCCTCCCCACCCTCTCACCCCTGAGGAAGCGGGCGGGGGAATTTAATAATTCATATTTTCCTGGCCAAATGAAAATAAACCGATTGACCCACCAGCAAGCAGGAGTGTTACTATATTAAAAAAAGAACTCCATCGAGACAAATATGAAAAAAATTATTATCGTTATTTACGGATTATTGCTATTCGCTCAACCGTCAACGGCAACACCCAAACACGGACTCTCATTATATGGCCCCGAAGACCTGAAATACAATCCCGGTCAGCCTTATGACTATGCCAACCCGAATGCTCCCAAGGGCGGAAACCTCATGCTGGCAGACTTCGGCGCGTTCACCAAGCTGAACCCGTCTTCTCTAAAGGGAGTCACCGCTCCGGGTATCGGGCAACTGGTTTTTCAGACCGCTATGGACAGCTCCATAGATGACGATGAACCGTTCTCGCAATATGGCAATCTGGTGGAAAAAGCCGAAGTGGCAGACAACCATCTCTCTCTGACTTATTATCTCTACAAGCAAGCGAAATTTTCCGATGGGCATCCCTTAACAGCAGACGATTTTGTTTTTTCTTTCAACCTGATCAATGATCCCGAATATCACCCCATTTTCAAAGAGTATTTTAAGGATATCAAATCCATCGAAAAAATTGACGCGCACACCGTACGCTATCACTTTGCCATCCGTAATCAGGAGTTGCCGTTGATCACCGGACAAATGATGATCTTCCCCAAACATATTTATGGTGCCAAAGGAAAGTCGTTCGGCTCTGACTTTGATGATATTGCAGTAGCCAGTGGCCCCTATACCATCGAAAAATACGACTATGGCAAATACATCACCTACAAGCGTAATCCAGACTGGTGGGGGAAAGATATCGCAATCAATAAAGGACGATACAATTTTGATCGCGTCACTTATAAAATCTATCTTGACCCTGTTGCGCAGCGTGAGGCTTTCAAGGGCGGTGAATTTGATATGCAACTGGTAAACAGTTCCCGCGACTGGGCCTTGGACTATAAAGGCGACTTCGTTAAAAAGGGCTATTACCTGCGCAAAGAATTTCCTCACACACGGATTGCCGGGATGCAGGGTTTCGCCATGAACACACGCTACGAAATATTTAAATCGCGTAAAGTCCGCGCCGCTCTGGCTATGGTCTTCGATTTTAAGTGGAGCAACAAAAATCTTTTTTACGGACAGTACACGCGTAACGATTGCTATTTCGACAACAACCCGGAAATGAAACCGCAAGGGGTTGCCAAGGGCGAAGTGAAGGCTTTGCTCGAAACCTTACGCGCAAAATATAAAAATGTTGTTCCGAAGACCGCGCTCACCAAACCGGTCGGCGCGCCGGGACAAGGGTCGCCCGCTGAAAGAAATCTAAAAGTGGCCAATGCCCTTCTCGATTCCGCCGGTTGGAAAATTGGCAGTGACGGAGTTCGCAGCAAGGGTAAAGACAGAATGGAATTTGAGCTTCTGTTAGCCGGGCCAGGATTCCAACGTATCGCAGAGCCGTATAAAAATAATCTCAAAAAAATTGGCGTGCATATGAGCATCAAGGTCGTTCAGGTAGCAGAATACGAAGAGCGTTTGCGCAATTTCAAATTCAGCATGATCGTTGCCGGTTACCCGCAAAGTCGCTCACCGGGTAACGAACAACGTTATATGTGGGGCAGTAAAGCCGCCGACACACCGGGCACCCGAAACTTTGTGGGCATTAAAAACCCTGCAATCGATGAGTTGATCGAGAAAGTTATAGCCGCTAAAACCCGTAAGGAACTGGTTATTAATATCCAGGCCATGGACCGCATACTCACGCATCAGTATTATGTCGTACCGCATTGGTATATCGCCTACGATAGAGCGGTGTACTGGAACAAGTTTGGCAGACCCAAAATAAATGCCTCACAAAGCGCGATCAGCAACAACCTTCTTGAATGGTGGTGGTGGGATAAGGACAAAGCAGAGAAACTCAAAAAAGCCCGTGCCAGTGGAACTTCACTCAACTAAATATTCAATTAATAATCCATGACCGCTTATATCATCCGTCGTTTATTATTGATGTTCCCGACCCTGATCGGGATTGTCACGATCACTTTCATTGCGACGCAATTTGTTCCCGGTGGCCCCATCGATCAGATGAAATCGCTTTTAAGTGGACACAGCACTCTCACCGAGGCGGGGGGCGGTGCAATGAGTGGCCCGGCCAGCAAACAAAGAGAGATCGATCCAAAACATTTTGAGCAACTGAAAAAGATTTACCACCTCGACAAACCTTTATGGGAAAGGTACCTCAGAACCTTTCTTTGGTATTCGCCCCAATCGGAAGAGCCTCTAATCTATTCCATATTCAATTACGATAACTGGCAAGGCTTTCTGGTTTTTAAATTTGGCGATTCCTTCTATAGAAACAAATCCGTTTTATCTTTGATAAAAGAAAAACTCCCCGTTTCAGCTTCATTAGGGGTCACCAGTTTCTTTTTGACCTATACCATTTGCATTTTTCTCGGTATCGCCAAGGCCGTTAAAAACGGCAGTCGCTTTGACACCTGGAGCAGTTTGATTGTGCTGGTCGGTTACAGCATTCCGGGGTTTGTGCTGGCTATCTTTCTTATTGTCCTTTTAGGGCCGGGGGATGGCGCAGTGGCGCATCTGATACCGATAGCGGGATTGACTTCCGCCGGTACTCCCGGCTATGAGGCCTGGACGTTCTGGGAAAAGTTCACCGATTATCTGCATCATCTGGCCGCACCTTTATTTTGCTATGTTCTGGGGGGATTCGCCACTTTGACCCTGCTAACCAAGAACGCCTTTCTGGAAGAAATGCACAAGCAATATGTCCTGACCGCACGTGCCAAGGGTTTGCCGGAAAAGACCGTGCTATTCAAACATGTGCTGAAAAATTCCCTCATCCCTCTGGTGACCGGATTCCCCATCGCGTTCCTCGCCATGTTTTTTACCGGATCGTTATTGCTCGAACAGATTTTCACGTTGGACGGACTCGGCCTGCTTTCCTATCAGGCGGTGATTCAGCGCGACTACCCGATTGTTCTGGGAACCCTGTTCATTTTTTCTCTGATGGCTTTGATCGGCCAGTTGTTGACCGACCTTTCTTATGTCTTGATCGACCCCAGAATTTCTTTCGATGAATCTCAAGGCTAAAATGAACAAAGAACTGGAAGTCAAACTGGGAGTTTTTCGCAACGACCGCAGAGCGTTTTACAGTTTTATCATCCTCGCATCGCTTTTCCTTTTAACCCTGCCTGCCGAGATGCTTTGCAATATCCGGCCTTTAATAATTGTTGTAGACGGAAAACCTTTCTTCCCAATCGCCGTTACTTATAGCGAGAAAGATTTTGG
>JAJRVC010000616.1 GCA_024277475.1 Deltaproteobacteria bacterium | reverse complement strand
GCTGAACCCGATTATCTCAGCTGGCCGGAAGCTGAGATGGACGAAATTGCATCCGCTGGGATGCAACAGCCCCGGATCGATGCTGTCGACAGAAAGGAAAAAGGGCAGGCACGGTATTTGTTGAATCGACTGCCGGAGGTCATTAACAGCGCCGCCGAATCTCCCATTCGAATGCTTTTCGTTTCAGGAACCAACCCGGTGTATACGATGGCCGATACCCGGGCAGTAATCAAAGCTTTTGAAAGGATACCGCTGGTGGTCAGTTTTTCGTCCTATATGGATGAAACCGCGGCCCAGGCCGACCTTATACTGCCCAATCATATTTACCTCGAACGCTATGAAGATGTACCCTTTGCCCGGGGATTTCCAAAACCGATCTTCGGACTGACCCAGCCTGTCATTGAACCGTTATACGACACCCGGCATACCGGCGATGTGATTATTCAATTGGCTAAAGAAATGGGCGGCATAGTGGCAGAGGCTTTCCCCTGGAACAATTATCAAGGTTGTCTTGAAGAAACCCTGGAGGAATTGGCATCCCTGCTGGAAAAGGGATTTCGGTTGGATGGCGAGTTTTCGAGCTCAAATTGGGCTGACGCCTTCGAAACCGAATCATCAAAATTTGAATTTTCCAACAGCGAGACAAAAGCCTTGCCCCCTTACACGCCGGTGCCGGCTCAGGGCGATGAGTCCTTCTACCAGCTGCTGCTCGTACCTTATGATTCCATACGGCTTACCCACAGTTATGTCGGTTCACCGCCTTTTCTCGTTAAAGCGCTCGAAGACACTATCTTAAAGGGCAATGATGTGCTGGTCGAAGTGAATCCGGTAACAGCTAAAAAATTCGGTCTTTCAAATGGTAAATATGCGACACTGACTACTCCAACAGGCACCGGCAGGGTAAAAATACATTTTTTTGACGGAATTATGCCGGGCGTTATCGCGATTCCCAGGGGATTGGGACACACCGGTGAGAATAAATTTCTGGCCGGCAAGGGCGTTAATTATAATACACTGTGTGCACCGGTCGAAGATCCGGCAACCGGTCTTGATGCAGCCTGGGGAATCCGGGCCAAACTTACCAAAGCATAAATCGGCAATAACAATTAGTGAGTAGTCAATTTCGATGGGTTCGAATGAAACACAAGAAGTTTGGGATGGTCATCGATCTGGACAAATGCGTCGGTTGCGGTACCTGTATGGTGGCCTGCATGGCTGAAAACAATGTGCCGTTTCGGGAAGATGACACTGATAAACTGCTTAGCGTTGCCTGGATGCGGGTTTACCGGTTAAGCAACGGCAAACCGTATCCGCATACCGAAGAATGTTTTCTTCCCCGGCCTTGTCAGCAATGTGAAGGGCATGCCGGCCATTCACCGTGTGTATCGGTATGCCCGGCAACCGCTACTGACTATGACATGGATACCGGAATCGTCAGCCAGATTTACAGCCGTTGCTTCGGTTGCCGATATTGCATGGCGGCCTGTCCGTATCACGTCCGCCAATTTAACTGGTGGGATCCGGTGTGGCCGGATGGCATGGAAAAATCCTTGAATCCTAATGTTTCCGTTCGAATGCGGGGGATTGTCGAAAAGTGCAGTTTTTGCATCCATCGTTACCAGTTGGCCAAAGAAAAAGCATACAGAGAAGGGCGACGGAAAGTCGCAGAGCATGAGTACCAGACTGCATGTACCCAGGCATGTCCTGCGGGGGCCATCACCTTCGGTGATTTGAATAACCCGAAGCATGCCGTGCACCAAATGGTGCGGCCGGATCTTAAACACGGGGGCAAATCCAAAAACCCCAAGGCTTTCCGGCTGCTGGAAAGGCTGGGTACCAATACCAAAGTCTATTACCTATCCAGCCGTGAGTGGGTCAGGCTGGCCGGGGATAATTACCTGAAAAAAGAAGGCACAAAAAAGGAACATAAAATTTAAATTTTTATCCAAAATAACAGATTTAGGAGCACAGAACTTATGGATTCTGCACTAATTCCCGAAGGAGTTAAACGCTGTCCGACGTGGCAATTCATCCTGTGGATCGGAGCGATCGGTGTTGTAGTGTTGTGGGGCGTTCTGGCCATGATTCTTGTCTATTTCAAGGGACTGAATCAAACCAACATGAACAATGCCTACGGTTTCGCATTATGGATCTGGGCCGACCTTGGGATTATCGCCCTGGGAGGCGGTGCCTTTTTCACCGGTTTTTTAAGATATCTTGTCGGCAAAGATGAATTGAAAAATATCGTTAATTTCGCCGTGCTCGTTGGGTTTTACTGTTACGTTTCTGCCTTGATGATTTTGGGTTTCGATATAGGACAACCTTTGCGGGGCTGGTTCATATTCTGGCATGCCAATGTTCACTCCATGCTCACTGAGGTGGCTTTCTGTCTTTCCGCTTATCTCGGCGTTCTGACAATAGAGTATCTTCCGTTGATCCTGGAAAATCGACAAATCAACAAGGTCCCCTTTTTCCATAAGCTGAGTCACAACATGCACGAAATCATGGCTGTTTTTGCGGCTACCGGCGCATTCCTTTCCTTTTTCCACCAGGGATCCCTGGGGGGAGTTCCGGGGGTGCTATTCGCCCGACCCTTCGGATTTCGTGAAGGAATTTTTGTCTGGCCCTGGACGTTCTTTTTATTCACCTGGTCTGCTGCGGCCTGTGGCCCTTGTTTTACGATCTTAATTACCAAGATCACTGAAAAGTTAACCCGTAAAAAATTAGTTAAGGATAATGTCATCGAACTGTTGGCTAAAATTTCCGGGTGGATGCTTAGCGGATATATTATTGCAAAAATTATCGATACAATTTACTGGGCAACGGTGACAGCCCCTTCCAAGGGTTTTTCGTTCATGGAATTTTATACCGGCAATCCCGGCTCCGCTTATGGAATCTGGATACTGATTGCAGAAATCGGAATTTGCGGGATCATACCGGCTGCTATCCTGATTACCAACCGCGGACGTAAAACCCAGGCGACCTTGTGGCTTGCCATAGTGCTGGCGGTGGTGGGTGTCTGCCTGAACCGCTGGGTGATGGTGCTACAGGTGCTGGCGGCTCCGGTACTGTCCTTTGAGAGCTGGAATCTGTATTTCCCAAGCTGGCAGGAATTTGCCACGACTCTTTTGCCTGTGGCATTGGGGGCTCTTTTGATATCTATTTCTTATCGCTACCTGCCGATATTTCCCCAGGAACGGGAATTAAATCCGATCGGGACAGCAGGTGACGATGTTGCCTCGCCGGAGACTCTTGAATCGTCTAAAATCGCTCAAGGAGAGTTGGAGCCGGCGAAAGCATAGAAAGGAATTCGGTCTCCAGCCTCTCCGAGCTGTAGGCTTGCTCTACGAGCCGGAAGCCATAGGGGCTTACGGGGGCCTACGCCCCGGCAGGAATTCGGAATTGGGAATACGGAAAATACGAAAAAAGCGGACATGGGATTTTGAGAGAAAATAACCTTGAACGGTGAACCCTGAACCTGTGAACGTTTAGAGGAGGATAACAATGTTTCCATTTAATTTTGAATGGATTTGGGATGCAGGGCATCTGTTGTTTATGGGAGGGTTGTGGTTTGCGCTGTCCATCATGGGACTGGGGATGGCCTACTGCATTATTAAAACAGTTTTTGATCTATCTAATAAAAATGGTGCCGGCCATCATTAGACGCCGAGAATCATTCACTTTAAAAAGCGCTTAATCCGGTAGTGCTTCGGAGAAGCGCTTTTTTTGTATCCGCTATGATTGAACATTGTCAAATAGATACCCGGGTCCAGAGGACCAGGATTCCGATGTTAGATTAAATATTTGTGGGATGCTGCCCCTCGAGAGCCTCAGGGTCGAACGATCGATTTAAAAAAACAGAAATAGTAAACAAATGAAATTAAATTGCGGAGCGGAGCGACATCATTATTCGACGTTCAACGTTGGACGTTCGATGTTCGATGTTCATTTTTTCAATTACGCCCGCGCAAAATTACGCTTACGTTGCTGAGCCCCAGGTACACGGTTTTTTAGTAAAAGTTCAGCCACTAAGACACGAAGGCACAAAAAAAATGGATAAAATCATCGTCGAAGGGGGCCACCCCCTGGCCGGAGAGGTGAAAATCAGCGGGGCCAAAAATGCCGCTTTGCCGATTCTAATTTCCTCGCTTCTAACAGACGGCACCTGCACTTTTAATAATGTGCCTGATTTGATGGATATCAAAAGCACCTCCCTGCTTTTGTCCCATCTTGGCGTGCACGTCGAGACCCGGAAGAATACGATCCGCATCGATGCCGGCAATTTGGCCGGATACGAAGCGCCCTATGATCTGGTGCGAAAAATGAGGGCCTCCGTTTTGGTCCTTGGACCGCTGGTGGCCAGACTGGGCCGTGCAAGAGTGTCACTGCCGGGCGGCTGCGCCATTGGCGCGCGTCCGATTAATTTGCATCTTAAGGGTCTGGCTGCGCTTGGTGCCTCGATTGAATTGAAGCACGGTTATGTGAAAGCATCCGCCGGACGCTTAAAAGGCGCGGATATCCATCTCGATGTCGTTACGGTGACGGGAACTGAAAATCTAATGATGGCGGCGACCCTTGCAAAAGGCACCACTGTGCTGCGCAATGCCGCCCGAGAGCCTGAAATTGTGGCCCTGGCCGACACGTTAATTAAAATGGGAGCTGATATCGAGGGAGCCGGAACATCCATTATTACGATAAACGGGGTTACCTCACTCAATCCGGTTATTGCAACCATTATTCCGGATCGTATCGAAGCGGGAACCTTTATGATGGCCGCCATTTTGACCCGGGGGGAGGTAACTCTTTTAAACTGCGAACCGGATCATGTCGGGGCATTGATAGACAAGTTGCGTCTGACCGGGGCCGAAATTGACATTACCGGCAAAAACATCCATGTTAAGAGCCGACAAAACATTTCAAGCGTCGATGTTAAGACCCAGCCCTATCCGGGATTTCCGACGGACATGCAGGCCCAGTTTATGGTGCTGATGAGCATCGCTGACGGCACCAGCACAATATCCGAAACCATCTTTGAAAACCGTTTTATCCACGTTAGCGAATTGAAACGCATGGGGGCGGACATACAGGTTTCCGGAAACATCGCAATTGTCAAAGGGGTTCCCCACTTGTCCGCTGCCCAGGTGATGGCGACCGATCTCAGGGCCAGTGCATCCCTTATCCTCGCGGGCCTGGTAGCCCGTGGAAAAACGGAAATTAATCGTGTCTATCATCTGGATCGCGGATATCAATCCATGGAAAAAAAATTTTCCGCTCTGAACGCCTCCATTCAAAGGGTAACGTAGAAGCGCCCGCAATCCGATATTTTGGTCAGAGGCGGTGCTCATATAGTCATAGATTGGGATAAAATTGGATGGCATGTTACGGGTAAATTTCACCATGCCAGGGTAAACCATGAGCGATAACATCTACTTCCGCCCCGCAATTCCACTCCTGCTTGCCCTGATATGCGGAATCCTGATCGGGTCCGGTTTAGCGGGATACGAGATTTGGGCCACGGCTGCTGCCATTGCTTGTACCGGTTTCTGTCTGCAGCGGATTTTCCGCAAAAAAAATGCACTTTTCCTTCCGATTTTATTTTTCGTCTCCCTGGGTTACCTGTCCGTTCAACCCTGGGTATCTCCCAGGCTGCCTGCCGATCATATCCTTCACTACACGGATATCCATCGCTGGAATATTACAGGGCGAATCGCCACTGCACCACGGAAAATCAATAACCGCACACGATTTCATTTGCAGGTGACATCCCTTGACGGAGATGGTCAAACACGTGTGGTCAGTGGAAAGCTCCGTGTAACCGCTGTTGGTGATACACCGGATCTTTCCGTTGGGGATTGGGTCCGGTTCAGCAGTCGTATCAGATCCCTTACCAATTTTAAAAATCCCGGTGGATTTGATTACAAAAAACATATGGCTTTTAAAAGCATCCGGGCAACCGCATACGTTAAAAGAGGCACGCTTGTGGTCATCGACAAGCATCCGGTGGGGGGGATTTTAAGAATCATAGAGAACGCCCGCAGCGCATTTGCCGGCCTGATCGAAAAATCCGGGCACACCCAGGCCCAGGGAGTGTTTAGGGCCCTCATTATCGGGGATCGATCCCGGATTTCGCCTGAAACCAGGCAAGCCTTTAATCGGGCTGGGGTGGGTCATCTGCTGGCAATCTCAGGACTTCACATCGGCATTGTGGCCGCAGTGGCCTTCGGGTTTTTTCGCCGGCTGATGACACGATTCAGATCTCTCTTATGGCGGGCCTGGACACGCAAAGGTGCTGCTCTTTTATCACTGCCGCCGGTATTTGCCTATGGGATGATTGCAAGTTTTTCGCCCTCTACCCAGCGCGCCGTCATTATGGTCTCGATCTTTTTATTGACCTTTTTATTTGAAAAGGAACAGGATCCTTTCAATACACTGGGCCTGGCCGCATTGGTGATTCTGATTGCAGATCCGCCGTCTCTATTTTCCATTTCCTTCCAGCTTTCCTTTACGGCTGTATTCGCCATTATTTACGGGTTTTCCTGGGTTCAAAAATGGACACCGGCACCCAAAGCACAGGTAAAAGCCAAGCGGCGTTTACGTTATACCGGTAGGATGGTCTCTTTTTTCCTGGTCTCTTTTTTTGCCGTTTTTGGCAGTCTGCCCCTGGTCGCAGTTTACTTTAATCAGATTTCCATAGTCGGGCTTGCCGCCAACTTTGTTGTAGTCCCATTGGTCGGATTTGGAACTATCCCCCTGGGTCTGATGGCTCTTTTCTTGTTGCCGCTGAGCACGACTGCAGCATTCTGGTGCATTCAGGCCGGTAGCGGAATTCTCACTTTCGCCTTGGGGGTGGTGCAATTTTTTGCTGATTTACCCTTTGCCGCGGTGAAAATCTTTACCCCGAGCCTGCTTGAAATTGGATGTTTTTATGTTTTGTGCTGGGCACTGCTGAATTTACGCCGCGAACCGTGCTATGAGGCTGTAAATACCCTGAGTGGCGCCGGAGCCTCCTTAAAGTCCGTCACAAGCAATTTTGAGATGCCGCTGTCCGGTGTTGATTCCGACCGGAGGAAATCCCCAAACATATTCCGGAGCTTGCAGTTTAAAAGGATTTCGCGAAACGATTTGGCAAAAGCAGCCTTGGTATTGGTCCTCATCGCGCTGGCCGTCGATACGAGCTATTGGGTATATCAGCGGTTTGGGTACGCAGATCTCAGGCTTACGGTCATCGATGTCGGCCATGGCTGCTCTTCTCTGCTGGAATTTCCTGGAGGTTATACCCTGCTGATCGATGGCGGCGGATTTGCGGATAACTCTGCTTTTGATGTCGGCGCAGCTATCGTTGCACCGCTTTTGTGGAGAAAGAAAATCCGAACTGTTGATACATTGATTCTCTCTCATCCAAACAGTGATCACCTCAATGGGCTGATCTACATTGCCGGACACTTTCATGTAAAAAAAATATGGACCAACGGTGAAGCACAAAACACATTGGGATATAAAAACTTTATGGCGGTTATCGCCAACAAGAAGATTGCGTTGCCTTCATTTGCGGATATAACACGAAGCCATTGGATCAATGGTGTCAAACTGGATTTATTGTATCCTCCGCCGGGCTTTTTAAAGCGGAAAGAAAAAGAAAAGTGGCGCAATACCAATAACAATTCTCTGGTTATCAAAGTATCAATGGGATCAACTTCTTTTCTTTTCCCCGGAGATATCATGGCCGCGGCGGAAAAAGAGATTGTCAACATAGCCGGCAAAAAGTTAAACAGCACGGTCCTGATTGCGCCTCACCACGGCAGCCGATCGTCGAACAGCACGGTTTTTTTAAGAAAAGTAAATCCTGAAGTGGTCATTATATCTTCGGGTCGCCAACGCCGATTCAAATTGCCGCATCCCACAATTTTAGCAAAATATCGACATCTCGGATACTCTATTTTTCGAACGGACATCAACGGTGCAGTTTCACTGTCAACAGACGGCCAACAGCTTGAGATAAAACCATTTATTGCATTTTGAAGGGTTGATTCCAACCTCGGCCCTCTTGTTCAACCGCAAAACACACAAAATAAACATGAAAAAATTAGCTGTATTCCTATTGATCGTATTGATTCATTTCGCGCTGAGTGTTGCTATCATACCGGTGACCCTGTCTGTTGCGGAGGCGGAGGTCCTGAATACGGCTCAATCGGTGCCGGCATTGGGTCTGCGAACTCTGGTTACTGCAACCCGGATATTGCATTTTCCGATCATTTCTCTATCCTGGTATTCCAGGCAGTGGTTTCCGGGAGACTGGATACGCATACCCATGTTGATCAACAGTTTTTTATGGGCTACTGGAATCTATTTTTTAGCAATAGTCTGTAGAAAGATACGGAGAAAGGCGTAGACGTTCACGGGTTCAAAAGTTCAGCCTGGTCGCCGGCTGTCAAATCGGAGAAGAAACTTTGGTATTTGCTATTTTTATGTGACGGGCTAACTAAAAGATGAACGTGGAACATCGAATAATGTATTCTGCCCGTCGAGAGCCTCAGGGTCCAACGATCAATTTAAAAAAAGACAGAGCACAGGGATTCAATTCTTCGAAATTCAGCGGTTCGCTTGTTTTAAAATAGATAAGAGCCTATCGCCCGTAAGACGCTGAGGTCGAGCTCTCAGTCCATGGCCGCCAACACTTCATATCCCTCTTTTTCCAATGCCTTTTTAATGGCCTCTGTTCTGCACGCCCCCAGCCTGAAAAAGTAAATTTTCCGGTCTGTCTGTTGGGCCGTCCTACCGACATTGATAATATCTGCACCCATGTCGTTTACAATCTGCAATGCTTTCTTGAAACTGCCCGGCTGGTCCCCGATGACGACATCGATCCGGGAGGTTGATGAGAGAATGCCCATCATATCGATAAAGGTTCGCAGAATATCCGTAGCCGTTATAATTCCGGTCAGCAGGCCATCTTTGACGACCGGCATTCCGCCGATTTTGTGATTGTAGATGAGTTGGGCGGCAATTTCAATATCATCATCGGCACTCACCGTAATGGGATCTTTGATCATTAGGTCTTGCAGAGTCAGGTCCCCGAGCATGGAAGGGATGAGACCCTGTTTCAGATCCGACAGCGTTATGAATCCCTGGAGAAGTTTGCCCTTTGAAACCACCGGTAGATGTCGTATCGAATTGATTTTCATCAATTCGATCGCCTCACTGATGGATGCATGGGCCGTTATGGTAATGGGGTCTGGAATCATCAACGCGTGGATTTTCATAACTCGATCCCCTCTGGAATGAAGAATGGCGAACGACAAACGATGATTGATGGTTAAATATTAACCATTTGTTGTTATTTAGCGGAAAGCTTCGGATAAAACAAGGATAAGATCGGTTGAAATCCTTAATTCGTCAATCACGATTCATCATTTCCTTGATGTTCCGGGCACATAGCTGCAAAGCGGTTCTTCCGCGAGAAAATCACCGGTGGCCTCAAAGGCCCTGGCCCGGCAACCGCCGCACACCCGTTTAAATTCGCAAGGGCCGCACTTGCCTTTGAGCCTGTCATAATCACGCAAAGCCGTAAATACGTCGGCATGCTTCCAAATATCGGCAAAAGAGCGTCGTCTGACGTTGCCGCAATCTGCATTCAGAAATCCGCAAGGCTGAACGTCTCCCCGATGGGAGATGAAGCAAAAACCGATACCGCCCAGGCAACCCCGAGTGACCGCGTCCAACCCATGGGTTTTAAAGGAAATCGATTTGCCCTCTTTTTGGGCTCGTTGTCTGAGGATACGATAGTAGTGCGGAGCACAGGTGGCCTTGAGATCCAGAGGGGTCCTGTCCCTCTGATCATAAAACCAGTTTAATGTTTGCTCATATTCGGTGGCGTTTATTTCCGTATCGACGATATACTTTCCGCGACCGGTGGGGACCAGTAGGAAAATATGGTGGGCAACCGCACCGCTATCTACGGCCAGTTGCTGGATCTTAGGGATCTGATCGAGGTTTGTTTTGGTAATCGTTGTATTTATCTGAAAGTCCAATCCGATCTTCCTGGCAATTTTCATGGCATTGACGGCACCTTCAAATGCACCCTCTACCTTTCTGAAGCTGTCATGGCTCCAGGCCGTGGCTCCGTCGAGGCTGATACTGATACGCCTGATACCGGCCGCCACCAGTTTTTTGGCAACATCTTCGGTGACCAACGTTCCGTTGGGAGCCATGACCATTCTAAAGCCTTTTTGTGTAACGTAGGCGGAAATATCAAATATGTCGTCACGCAACAGCGGTTCCCCGCCAGTTAAAATGATGATCGGCTTTGCGATCTCTGCGATTTGGTCCAGCAGTTGAAAGGCTTCGGCAGTGTCAAGTTCGCCGCTGTAAGGCCCTGTGGTTGCCGAGGCCCGACAGTGAATACAGGCAAGATTACAATTGCGCGTGGTTTCCCAGGCCACGAGGCGCAGCATAGAACCCTCGCTTTTACGGTGGCTATGAGAAATGTCATCAGACGATTTGGGATGTTGGTTTTTCATGAAATTCAGGATTGCAGCGCTTGAGCCGCTTCAATTGCAAAATACGTCAGGATCAGATCCGCACCGGCACGTTTAATGGCCGTAAGCGTTTCCATCATTACCTTAGGTCCGTCAATCCATCCTAATTTTTCGGCGGCTTTTATCATAGAAAACTCTCCGCTGACATTGTAAGCTGCCACGGGAAGATCGATCTCTTCGCGTACCCGACAGATGATGTCCAGATAGGCCAGAGCGGGTTTTACCATGATGATATCCGCACCTTCCTCGATATCCATCGTAACTTCCCGAATGGCCTCCAAGGCATTGGCCGGATCCATCTGGTAGGTCCTGCGATCGCCGAATTTAGGTGCGGAACCGGCGGCATCGCGAAACGGTCCGTAATACGCCGAACAATATTTGGCGGCATAAGACATGATTGGAACCTGGCTGAAGTTGTTTTCATCCAGAGTTTCCCGGATCTCGCCGATACGGCCATCCATCATATCCGAAGGGGCAACCATGTCGGCCCCGGCCTTGGCGTGGGACAGTGCCGTACGAGCGATCAGATCCAGCGACGCGTCGTTATCGATGGTATTGCCTTCCACAACGCCGCAATGCCCATGATCTGTATATTGGCATAGACACACATCGGTGATGGCAACCAGGTCCGGCAATTTTTCTTTCAGCGCCATCGTTGCTTTTTGAACGATGCCGTTTCCGGCATAGGCTCCGGTGCCGAGGGCGTCTTTTTTATCAGGGATGCCAAAAATGATAACCGCGGGAATCCCCAGGTCATGGGCCTGTTGTGCTGTTTTAAGAAAATTGTCTATGGACAGATGGAAATGCCCGGGCATCGATGGAATTGGGGTTTTTACATCCTTGCCGTCAATGACAAACAGGGGCAGGATGAGATCATTCACCGATAAACTGGTTTCACGGATCATGCGCCGCAGGTTTTCACTTTGCCGTAAGCGTCGGGGCCGGTAGTCTGGAAATAGCATAGGGTATTCCCTCTTTATAGCTTAATGTAAATAAGCTGAAATGATCTAAATTTTAGCGCATTTGCCACATAAGAGTGCCAAGCAATATCGGCAACAACTATTCGGGACGGCGCAACGTGGTGTCTAATCACAATGTGTCGGGGAATGGGTCAGTGCGATTTCTTCATCACTCAGATAACAGGCAGGGTCCGGTGCCCAAATGTCGCCGCTGACCGCTTCGGCCCGCACCCTGAAATTGCCACCGCAAACATCCAGCCAGCAGCAGGTGGCGCATCGTCCCTTCACATATTTTTTCTTTTCTTTCAGTTTGCCCATCAGGGCTTCGGAGGTATCTGTCCAAATTTGTGAAAAAGGTCGGTCTTTGACATTGCCGAAACTGTAATGGCGCCAGAATTGATCGGCATACACCTCGCCATCCCAGCTGACGCATCCGATACCGCGTCCGGAATTATTGCCTTCATTCCATTTTAACAGCTCCAGAACATCTTTTGCCCGCTCGGGATCTTCTTTCAACAGCCTCAGGTACAGGTAAGGACCGTCGGCATGGTTATCCACCGTCAGTACTTCTTTGGGCTTGCCCTTGTCAAATAACCGCCTGGTTTCATCTATGATAAGATCCACAGCCGCCCGGGTACCTTCATGGGTCAAATCTTCTTTTACCAACTCGGTTCCCCGTCCGGCATAAACGAGGTGGTAAAAGCAGACCCTGGGAATGTCCATTTCTTCGAGGAGTTGGAATATTTTCGGTATTTCGTTGACATTGAATTTATTGATCGTAAAACGGAGCCCGACTTTTATTCCTGCGTCCTGGCTGTTTTTTATACCTTCCAGGGCAGAGCGAAACGCGCCCTTAACGCCTCTGAAGCGGTCATTAATTTCCTCCATCCCGTCCAGGCTGATACCGACATAAGACAACCCGATTTCTTTTAAGTTCCTGGCCGTTTCAGGTGTGATTAACGTGCCGTTGGTGGAAATTACCGCGCGCATTCCTTTCTCCACGGCATAGGCCGCCAGCTGTGGGAGGTCTTTGCGAACGAGGGGTTCTCCGCCCGAAAACAACATAACCGGGGAGCCGAAATCGGCAAGATCATCAATTAACCGCTTGCCCTGATCGGTGTCCAACTCATTGTCAAAGGATCTATTCTTCGCATGGGCATAACAGTGGATACACTTCAGATTGCATCGTTGCGTTATATTCCAGACAACAACAGGGCGTTTGTCCTTGGAAAACTGCAGTAAATGGGAAGGTAGCTGTGAGGAATCGCGTCCATAGCGAAGTGCATCCGAGGGCTCAACGGTTCCGCAATATAACTTTGATATTCCAATCATGACGGTTCTATTTTATCCTTAATTTTAATCAGGTTCGCGATATACACTTCCGGGTCCAACAACGCCCCGCGGGTAATAAAAAATCGGTTGCGACCGGTTTTTTCCCGGGCCAGTTTCAGGCCGTGCTGAAAATCCTGATTTATTTTTTCATAAATTATTTTTAACTCGACAAAGGATTCTACCAACTGTTCAATAATAAAATCAATGGCGTCTTCTTCCAGAACAATATTAATATCATGGTTTTTAAAAAAGTACAGCTCAATTTTTTTAATTTCGTCGTAATAGGATTTAATCTTCTTTATCACATTGCCGATATCCATCGCATTATTGACATAGCAGGCGGCAACCAGGTCGATCCGCGATGATGTCAAGGTCAGGCTGTATTTTTCCGTCAGATTGATTTTATTTTCTTTCAGGTATTCCTTGATGGTCTCTTTTTCCTGCTGCAGCAATTGATTAAAAAGCTCAGCTGTTTCCTGTTCCCGGTCGGCAGCTGTGAGCGCCTTGATCGATGCCTGTGGATTTTCGAGAATACTGGAAGTGGCGGGAAATTTTTTTGTGCCGGCGGTCGGTAATTTCCTTTCATACTCAAGCAGCGCCTTTTCAACCGCACTGACCAAACCCCTGGCACCGGTGTTTTCGGTAAAAGCATCCTCGGCCAGTGTCCGCAATAACCGGTCCTCAAACTTGATCTCGATATCATAGGCCGCAAAATC